>JBDTNR010000101.1:0-9048 GCA_039933655.1 Betaproteobacteria bacterium
GCGCTCGATGCGCTCACCCGCGAGCAGATGCGCATCGACCTCGAGGAACTCTGGCTCTCGAGCCGCAAGACGGTCATGTTCATCACCCATTCGATCGACGAGGCGGTGCTGTTGGCCGACCGCGTGCTGGTGATGTCGCCGCGTCCGGGCCGGATCGAGCGGGACATCCCGATCGACCTGCCGCGCCCGCGCGGGCTCGAAGGCCGACGGCTGCCGGGCTTCGCCGAGGCGAGCGAACTCATCACCGGCATCTTCCTCGACCGGGGTGTGCTGCACGGCGCGCGCGGCGCCTTCTCGCAGGGTCTGACGAGGGACGCTTGAGCCGCGCCGCGCTGATCGGCGTCACGCACTGGCATGTGCCGCTGATGCTGCGCGGTTTCGCCGCGGCCGGATTGGACCTCGCCGCCGTATGGGACCCGGATCCGGTGCCGGCGCGCGCGCTCGCCGCTGCGTGCGGCGCAACCTTCTTCGCCGATCTCGACGAACTCCTCGATTCGGCTCGCTACGACTGCGTCTTTGCGTCGGGTCCGCCCCGGAATATGCCCGGCCTCGCGCGTGCCGTGCTGGCCCGACGCCTGCCGCTGTCGCTCGAGAAACCTTGCGCCTGCTCAACCGACGAAGTGGTGGCGCTGCACGTGCTGGCGCAGGCCGCAGGCGTCCCGGTCGCCGTGCCGTTGGTGCAGCGCTATGCGGCGGTCGGCCGACACCTGATGGAGCTCGCCGTTGTCGACCCACCGCTCGAGTTATCGGTGCGCTTCATCGCCGGTCCGCCCGCGCGCTACGAACGCTCGGGCAATGCCTGGATGCTCGATCCGGCGATGAGCGGAGGCGGCGCGGCGATCAATCTTGCCGTGCATTTCGTCGATCTCGCGATCCTCGTCTGCGGCAGTCCGGTGACCAAGGTCTCGGGCCTCATGAGCGCCGCTCGGCACGGCCGCGCGGTCGAGGACCTCGCCGTGCTCACGCTCCTGCATGCCAACGGCGCGGTGGCGAACGTCACGGTCGGCTATCGTTTCCCCGACGCCGAGCCGTTTCGGGAATTTCGGTTGACGATGAGCGGGCGGCGCAACTATGTCGAGACCGAGCCCGGCGGCCTCGTCGTGCGTGACGCGACGGGCGAAGAGCGACGCATACCGGTGTCCTTCGACACCGACGCCTATTACGCCGACTATGTCCGGCGTTTTGTCGACGACCTCGAGTCCGGCCGCCCGCCAGATGCCGGACTCGTCGAGATGGCGCGTGCGCTCGCCGTGATCGAGGCCGGATACCGCTCGGCTCGCGAAGGGCGCCGCGTCGCGGTCGCGGCTGAAATCAGGGCGGCGACGAAGACGACTCGATAAGCCACTGCCGTGGTGACACGCCCAGCTTGTGCGCGAACACGCGCGACAGTGCCGACGGTGTGGCGTAGCCGAGCTCACCAGCAAGCGATTTGACCGATCGGCCTCTGAGCAACTCGATCCTGGCAACGCTCAGCCGCCAATTCGCCAGATAGTTGGAGGGCGTCTCGCCGACCGTCGCCTTGAACTTGGCGGCGAATGCACTGCGCGACATGCCCGCCATCCGCGCCATACCCTTCAGGCTCCAAGGCTTGCCGGGGTCTTGGTGCATGGCCACCAAGGCTTGGGCGAGGCGTGGATCAGCCAGGCCCGCCAACAGGCCTACAGGAATACCGCCTTCGTCGGGGTGGTCGAGCAACCAGCGCAGCATCTGCAGCAGCACGACTTCGAACAAGCGGTCGGCCAACAAGCGATGACCGCAGCGCAAACGGTCGGTCTCCGCAAACAGCAAGGCCAGCGACTGGTCCAGCCCCTCGACCCGGTGCAGTGGCAACAACACCATCGGGGGAAGGGCGCGTGCAAGCGGGTGGCTGTCGCCGCCGTCGAATTCCAGCGATGCGCAGGTGAAGTCGGAGCCTTCGGCAGGTGCGTTGTGGAAGTCGTGCGACAACGGTCTTGGGTAGAAGATCAGGCTCGGTTCGCGGACCACCACGCGTCGGGGCAGCCCGGCCCCCAAGCGGTGCTCGACGACCATCGCGCCGCGCCGCAGGACATGCAGAAAGGCGCGTCCCGGTTGGGCGTTGAAATGAGTCACGCCGCAAAGTGGGCCGTTGTGGAACAGGTGGGCGCGCACGCTGAAGCGCTCCAGCAGCGAGGACAGACGATCGACAGGCAGGGCCATGGCGGCGTGGACGATGGGACATGAAGTATGGACGTATTGTGCCCATTAATCCGGTTTTTTGCTGGACACTTCTGTCGTGCCATCCCCCACAATCCACCTGGAGAAGACCCGATGAAGAACACTTCGCCCTGGCTCACGGCGCTTGCGCTGGCCTGTGCCGGCCTGCCCGCAGCCGCGCAGACACCGGCTGCCGTGCCGGGCTACACCTACGGCCAGAAGTCATTGGCGAAGGCGCCTTACACCTTGGCTGACCTGGCCGCGCTGAAGAAGACGCTGCTATTCACCGAAGACGACGAACGTGCTCTGCGGCAAAGCAAGGCCATTCTGGCCGACCAGACCGATGCGGTGCTGGACGTCTGGTACGGCTTCGTGGCCGCCACCCCCGAACTCGTCTACTACTTCGAAGACGCCAAAACCGGCAAGCCCGACGGCGCCTACCTCGAAGCCGTGCGCAAACGCTTCGCGGTGTGGATCCTGGACACCGCGGAAGCCAAGTACGACCAGGCCTGGCTGGACTACCAGTACGAAATCGGCTTGCGCCACAACCGGCGGAAGAAAAACAAAACCGATGGTGTCAACAGCGTGCCGCAGATCAACTTCCGCTACATTCCGGCGCTGACCATCCCCATCACAACGACGCTCAAGCCATTCTTGGCAAAGAAGGGAGCGTCGGCCGCAGACGTCGAGAAGATGCACGCCGCCTGGGTCAAGTCGGTGCTGCTGCAAAGCATTCTGTGGAGCATGCCCTACATCCGCGATGGTGAGTTCTGAGCCTGTTTCTCGCTGTCGAACCTGAACTGCCATCAATCCAAGGAACCGCCATGTCCCGCATTTCTGTTGTGAACACAGCCGCCCTTTTCCTGACCGAAAAGTTGTGCTCGACCAAATCCAGGCCGCCTTCGGTGGTAGGCCCAATATTTTCAATACTGTCGCCCATTCAGCTGTGGCACCCACGAGCATGTGGAGTGCGTTCGGCGTGCTGCCGGCGTTGACGATGAGCACATCGCGAGGTCGTGGCCCAGGCGGCGCTAAACCTGTTCACCAACTACGTGAACGCGGCGTTCGCAGCGCCGGTGGATTTCCCCTCCGTGAAGCTGCGCCGCGCCGCCTGCCGCATTGACCGCACGGGCGAGCGTCATCATCTCCGCCCGTGGGTTCAGGCTGGATGCAGCATTTGTCTGTCACTTTCGGAGACCCCGATGAAGTCCTTTGAAACTGCCCCACCGCTTGTCGTTTCCGACTGGATCAATACGCCCGGCACATTGAGCCTGAGCGCGCTGCGCGGGCGCGTCGTGATGCTGCACGCCTTCCAGATGCTTTGCCCTGGGTGCGTAGCGCATGGCTTGCCGCAGGCGAGCAAGGTTCGCGAGATGTTCGCTGAAAACGACGTTGCCGTCATTGGCTTGCACACGGTCTTTGAGCATCACGAGGTGATGGGCGCCAATGCCCTGAAGGCGTTCATTCATGAGTACCGGTTGACGTTTCCAATCGGCATCGACAAGCGCGGCTCGGGGGACATTCCGTTGACCATGCAGGCCTATGCCCTGCAAGGCACGCCCAGCCTGGTGTTGATCGACAGGCTGGGTCGGGTGCGACTGAATCACTTCGGGCGTATCGAAGACATGGCGCTTGGGGCGCTGATCGGGCAGCTCAGTGCCGAATCGTCGATGAGTCACGCTGCAACTCATGGCGTCAGCGCGACGGCAGTACCCGACGCTGGCTGCAACGACGAAGCTTGCGTGGGGAAGTGACGGACGTCCAACCCCGAGCTCAGTCCCAAGCGTCGCGTCGTGCAGCGCCACCTGGCGGCCATTCAAGTCCTGCATTGGCAGGGCGATATGTTTGAACTGCCGGGCATGTGCGAGGGACGGGCATGCCGGAGTGAAATTTGCCTCTGTGTACTGTCGTCGCCCACTTTGTCGCAATCGTCGGCCAGTCTGATTTTCCATGTCGCTAGACGCGAAGGCTCCTTGGCTCGAGCGTCGGCCTGGCCGCTTCTCTGCCCTTGAACCGTGACACCGGCGAGCGACCGGTGGCGGATCTGGCAGGAAAGGGAGAGGTTTCGACGGCGGCCATTTCTTTCGCCGCGTCAAAGCCCGACCGCGCGCGAGCGGCTGAAACCTTCTGGCCGTTGCCGTCCGTCGGCAAGGCCACTTGCTTGCCCACTCGGAAGCGCACAAGATGGACCTCCGCCACACCACGAAGGTTGATCAATGAGTTCCTGCTCGTCACGTATCGCCTCCGTCGCGCTTGCCGTCGTCGTTGCCGTCGTTCCCATGTTGCAGCCCGCGTTCGCATGCACGCGAACACTCTACGTCGGTACCGACGGCGTAGTGATCACGGGGCGGAACATGGACTGGATGGAGGACATGTCGTCGAATCTGTGGGTGTTTCCGGCCGGCATGAAACGCGACGGCGCCGCGGGACCCAAATCCATGCAATGGACGTCGCGCTACGGCAGCGTCGTCGTGTCGGGCTACGAGGCGGGCACCTCCGACGGACTCAACGAAAAAGGACTGGTCGCCAACCTTCTGTATCTCGTGGAGTCGGATTACGGCAAGCCCAATCCGGCGCGACCGTCGCTGTCGATCACCGCGTGGCCGCAGTACGCCCTCGATAACTACGCAACGGTCAGCGAAGCGGTAGCGGCGCTGCAGAAAGAGCCCTTCAACATTCTGGCGCCGACCCTTCCCAACGGCACGGGCGCGGCTCTGCATCTGTCGCTGTCGGACGCGTCGGGTGATTCGGCCATCCTGGAGTACATCGGCGGCAAGCTCGTCATCCACCACGGAAAGCAGTTCAAGGTGATGACCAACTCCCCGGTCTACGACCAGCAGATCGCTCTGAATGAATATTGGAAGGAGGTCGGCGGACTCACGTTCCTGCCCGGCACCAATCGCGCCGCCGACCGGTTCGCGCGCGCGTCGTTCCTGAATGACGCGATCCCGAAAAAGATCGACCCGAACTACATCAAGGGCGTCCCGCAGCAATCGTTCGCCTATCAGGCCGTGGCGAGCGTGATGGGCGTGCAACGCGCAGTAAGCGTCCCGCTCGGTATCACGACGCCCAACCAGCCGAACATTTCGTCCACCCTCTGGCGCACGGTGGCGGACCAGAAGAACCTGATCTATTACTTCGACTCGGCCACGCGGCCCAACACATTCTGGATCTCGTTGGCGAAGCTCGATCTCAAGCCGGGCGCGCCGGTGCGGAAGCTCACGATCCAGAACGGCGAGGTCTTCTCCGGAGAAACCGCTGATCAGTTCAAGGCGGCGCCGCCGTTCAAGTTCCTGCCGGCGTTGCCCGGCTAGCGGTGATTTCCATGAGGTTTGCTCACCCGGACTGAATCCGAGAAGCTGGTTGGTGCGAGCCGACCGACGTCAAAGGAGATCGCCGGATGAACATCCCGCAACGATGCCCATACCACGCCGCGCAATCGAGCCATGCTGGTCCAGCGGGTGATGGAGAAGCACTGGCCGGTGAGCGCGGTGGCGCCTGCCTTCGGGGTGTCGGGCACGGTCTGCAAGTGGCGGGTGCGGTACCGCGACGAAGGGCTGGCCGGGTTGGCGGACCGCCGCTCGGTGGCGCATCGTCGCGCACACGCGCTGAGTCCGGCGTGGCTGGCGCTGATTCGAGTGCTGCCGCATGGTCGGTTGATCGCCGCGCCGCACTCCCACCTTGGCGGCGCTTGTACAATAAGGGAAAGGCCCCTGCCGATCTCAACCGCAAGACACCACTGCGCCGCTTGCTTGAGTCCACTGAACAACGCGCGTAGAAATCACTCCTAGCCGACAGTTCGCGCATGGCGCGCCAAAGGACGACGATGATCGCTTCGAGGGTTTCCAAGGTGCTGCGCGGGTCATTGTCGATTGTTCGCTGCAGATTGCAGGTACTCGCTGCGATTCTGTGCGTCATGGCCCAGCTGATGGCGGCGCCTGTGCAAGCGGTGGACCTGCTGGACGGCGACGAGGACTTCAAGCTGCTGGCGTCACTCGGCTTCGAGCAGGCGGTCGACGGCGCGCATCCCGAAGGCACGCGCGACAACGACTACGCCTGGTCGATGGCGTGGTTCAACGGCAAGCTCTACGTCGGAACCGGCAACCTGGGCGTGTCGGGCGTTGGACAGATCTGGGCGTACACGCCAGGCGGAGCCGATGGAGCATCGGGCACCTGGGCGATGGTGCATTCCGCGCCGTCGTTCCTCGGCCTGCCGCGCGAGGCGGGTTACCGATGGATGACATCGTGCCGGTTTCGCGGCACCGACTACCTTTTCGTTTCGACGATCGGGGCGCTGCAGGGCAATATTCTGTACACATCGGACGGCGTGAATTTCCGGCCGACGTCTCGCGGGGGAGTGCCATTTGCAACGGTTGGCTTTCGCACGATCAGCTGTTTCGCCGAGGCGAGCGGCAAGCAGTTGCTGGTCATCTCTCCCGTTGGGAAGGCGGGCGGCCCCTTTACCTACGACTCGGACGAATCGGACAATCCGATCGCGCTGGCCAACGATGATCCGACCGGCGGCGGCGCCTGGCGCAATTACAGCCCGCTGCGCATGGGTGATCCCGACAACAACGCATTCTTCAGCATGTATGCGGCGAACGGATGGCTCTACGCCGGTGTCGGCAACCTCGTCAGCGGCGCGCAACTGTGGCGCACCGGTGGATGCACGAATCCGCGGTCCAACTGCGTACCGAACTGGACCAAGCTGATCGACCGTGGCGGTGGACGCCCGGCGTCGTCTTCCGGCGCCATCGGCAACAAGTATTTCTCCGACATCATCGAATTTGGTGGGTCGTTGTACCTTGGGCTGAGCTCACCGGCGCTGGATTTGGAGCTGGTCAGGGCGGAACTGTGGCGGATGGGGCCCGACGCCACCTTCGAGATCATCGTCGGGGAGCCGCGACTCAACTTCGGCCCGAACCCCAACGCGCCGCCCACCAATCCGGCGCTGCCGTCGAATCTGCGCTGCGGTCTTCCGCTCGAGGACATCGACGGTGTGGGCGGCGCCAACGACTGCCCGCCGACGGCGCGGCGCGGCGCCGGCTTCGGCAATATCAGCAACGCCGCCGGCAAATACCCGACGGGTAGCCAGTACTATTTCTGGCGCCTGTACAACTATGCCTATCATCCGACGTTGGCGCCCAAGGGCGATAATCGCCTTTACGTGGGCACGTTCCAGGGCCTGGGCGGCGGCCAGAACACACCGGGCTTCGACCTGCTTGCAAGCAGCAATGGCTCCGACTTCACGACGGTGTCCGGCGACGGACTCGGCTACTCGCAGCAGCAGGGCGTGCGCAGCGTCGCCGCGACACCCTATGGACTGGCGATCGGTGGCACGCATTATCCGGTCGGTTACGCCGACGAGATCTTCGGCGCCAATGTCTGGCTTGGGGCTCCGCCGCCGGACGGCGTGGCGCCGGTCACGACCATCGCGTCGCCGCCAAGTCCTGTCGAGGGTGCCGCGCTCGCGGTACGCGACGCGACCTTTCAATGGTCCGCCATCGACGCTCCGGCGCCAGGCAGCCTGCCGCTGATCTACGCGACCAGGCTCGACCCGCTCGAGCCCGCGTTCAGCGCCTTCGCGTCCGCGGCGACCAGGAGTTACACCAAGCTTCCCAACGGCAACTACACGTTCCACGTGATCGCCCGCGACAACGCCGGCAATACCGAGTCTCCTGGCGCGGCCCCGGGTGCGTCCAACCGGCGCAGCTTCTCGGTTGCAGCGCCCGACCTGCCGCCTTCGGTCAGCATCACCGTCGCGCCTTCCAACCCCAGCACCACCGGCAACGTCAGTTTCGCCTGGCAGGGGAGCGACGACGTCACGCCCGCCGGCGCGCTGCTGTACGACCGCTGGCTGGAACCGCTGCAGGCGGACACGGGAAGCTTCGCCGCCGGCACGACCGCGAACCACACCGGACTCGCCAACGGCGCGTATACGTTCCACGTCAAGGCGAAGGACGGCGGCGGCAACGTCGGCGTTGAAGCAACGGCGAGTTTCACCGTGGCCGTGCCGCCCGGGCCGCCGGCTGCTCCCTTTTCGGCGACGGCGACATTGATCGCTCCGCGGGTCGTGCGGATCGCGTGGACCGACGTCGCGGCCGAGACCAGCTACGAGGTCCAGCGCTGCCTGCTGACGCGCAGCTGCGCCTACGCGAACGTTGCCGTGGGCCTCGCGGCGGGTAGCACGATGTACGACGACACGATTCCCGGCGTGAGCCCGGCCGGCAGCTACCGTTATCAGGTGCGGGCGTGCAACGGCTTGGGCTGTTCGGCGTGGGTCGTTACCGTGCCGGTCCTGGTCCAGTGACGGCCTGACGCCGGCATTGGCGCTGCGCGGCAGGCGGCGCGCCTCGCCATCAGCCGCGCCAGCGCCGCCGGCGGTGACTTTTCGCACGCGCAGCGGGGATTGGATTACGCCGAAAACGACTTCAGTTTGGACTGGGGAGTGAACGTCGATTTCCGGCGTTCGCCGTCGGGAACGGCCGGCGCGTCGCCACTGCGCGGCACCGGAGCGTTGCACGCCGCCCTGGCCCGCCGTGCATTTTGTTCGTGAGGCCATTGCCGGCAGCGTCGCGCGCCAGGCACCGGAACGTGCGCGCCAGGGTGTCGGTGGTCGGCGGGAGGGAGGCGGGGCGAGTCCCCAATCTCAACCGCGACGCGCCGCCTCGATTGCGGCGATGTCGATTTTCGTCATCTGCATCATCGCATTGAACGCACGCTCGGCAACAGCGGGATCGGGGTCGGTAATCGCTTGCGTCAGCGCGATCGGCGTGATCTGCCAGGACAATCCCCATTTGTCCTTGCACCAGCCGCACGCACTCTCTTGGCCGCCGTTTCCGACGATCGCGTTCCAGTAGCGATCCGTTTCGG
>JBDTNR010000102.1:0-9005 GCA_039933655.1 Betaproteobacteria bacterium
TGATCATGTGCGCGCCGATCTGATCGGAGCGTGCAGCCGTTCGCGTTTCAGGCTCTGACCCCTAGGGCAGTCCGCGGGATCGGCACGGGGCGGCCCGGCGCCGATCGTGCGGTAGCGGCGACGAAGCGCGCCGGCTCGCGTTGCGGACGGAATAGATCTCGCCATCGCGGTGTTTCCTTCCTGCGATCCGATGTCGTTGCGGGGTTTTCCATGCGGTGCGCACGTCATTTCCTCCGCCAGGCACTGCGCGCGTTCGCCGCGTTGCTGCTGGCCATCGCGTGGTGCGGCCCGGCGCAAGCCGCCGACGTCGTGCGCGGCCAGCAGGTCTACACGACGTATTGCGCGACCTGCCACAACGCAGGCGCCAATCCCGGTCCCGACTTCATCAAGAAAGGCGCGGGCGACCCTTCGCTGCTGGCGGTCGCGTTTCGCACGGTGTTCGAGATGGAAGAGTTCGAATTCCTGCTCACGCCGAGGGACGTCGACGACCTTGCCGCGTATCTCGCCCTGCGCTTCGGCGTCACGCCGCCGCCGCGGGCGATCGCCGCCGCGATCGAGTACTACCATGCGGCGTTCGATCACTATTTCGTCACCACGCTCGCCGACGAAATCGCCAAGCTCGATGACGGCACGTTCGTCGGCTGGGCGCGCACCGGGCTGCAGTTCAACGTCTACAAGGGTGTCAACGTAGGCGCCGCCGCCGTCTGCCGCTTTTTCAGCACGGCGTTCGCGCCCAAGAGTTCGCACTTCTACACGGCGTCCGCCGACGAATGCGCGGCGGTGAAGGCCAACCCCGACTGGACGTTCGAAGGCGAGGTGTTCTTCGTGGGCACACCCGCCGGGGACGGGAGTTGCGCGGCGGGCACGCTGCCCGTTTACCGCGTGTACAACAACGGCATGGGCGCCGCGCCCAATCACCGCTTCAGCACGCATACCGCCGTGCAGACGGAAATGCTCGGCAAGGGCTGGGCGCCCGAGGGACAGGGCGCGGGCGTGTCGATGTGCGCGCCCGAATAGCGACGCGGCGGGGCGCGCGGACGCGTCACTGATCGAGCTTGACCGAAATGCATGGCGTTACCGCGATGCATGACCAGTGTTCCGTCGTTCCCGCGAAGGCGGGAACCCCAGCGACTCTTCTTGTACGACGCCATAGTCCCGCTTACGCGGGGACGACCGTACTGCCATCACTTACTTCGGTCGGGATCAGCAGGCGGCGGGCGGACCGTGCAACGCGCCATTGCGGGCGACGCCCAGCCACTGCACGCCCTGCGATTCGAGGAAGGCGGCGCCCTCGCCCTCGAGCAGCATCGCGATCGTCGCGCAACTGCCGGCGACCACGCACAGCGGCGACACCACGCTGATCGATTGCCAGTGCGACACCGGCATGCCCGTTCTCGGATTGAGGATGTGGCAGTAGCGACGTCCATCGATCTCGAAATAGCGTTCGTAGTCGCCGCTGGTCGCGAGCGCACCCGCGGCGAGATCGAAGCCCGCGACCGCAGCGGCGTCGACGCGCGGATGGCGGATACCCACGCGCCACGACCTGCCGTCCGCCTGCGGCCCAATCGCGCGAATGTCGCCGCCCAGGTTCACGAGGCCATGGCACAGGCCGCGCTCGAGGCAGATCGTCGCGACGCGGTCGGCCGCGTATTCCTTGCCGATCCCGCCGAAGTCGATTTCCATGCCCGCACGCGGCAGGCGGATGTAGTCCTCGCCCCACTCGACGTCCGGCCAGCCGACGAGGGCGACCGCGACGGCGAGTTCGTCCGCCGGGGGCAGCGCCGGCGGCTCCCGCCGGAAGTCCCAGACGCGTCGGAGCACGCCGGACGTGATGTCGAACAATCCGCCGCTCAAGTCGTAACACTGGTCGGCGTAGCGCAGCAATGCCGCCGTCTCGGCGTCGATGGCCACCGGCTCGCCGCCGGCGGCGCGGTTGACGCGCGTGGTGACGCTGTCGTCGCGGTAGCGGGAGAACTTCGCTTCGATGCGGCGCACGTCGGCGATCGCCGCCGTCGCGGCGCGGCGCGCGGCATCGATGTCCGTCGCGGCGAGCTGGATCTCGTGCTCGGCCGCCATCGCGCGAAACGTTTGCCGGAACTGGTTCATGCGGGAAGCATTCGTGGCCAGGCCTTAGGGCTTGGGTCTTCGGGGTCGGCCATCGGGGTCAGAGCAACAATTATCGGCGCGGTCAACAATCGGCAAATCAAGCGGTGTGCCAGCCGAAATTATTGCTCTGACCCCGAAGGCTAGACCCCGAAGGCTACCGAAATGGGAGCCCGACGCTCATTGAATCAGAAGTTCTTGGTCAGGTTGACCTGGAACCAGCGCGCAGAAAAGGTCTGGATACCCGGACTGCCGGAGCCGCCGAGGCGCCAATCCGGATCCTGCCGGTACATGTCGGCGCGCAGCGCCACGCTCCAGCCATCCCACAATGTCTTGCCGACGATCACGCCTGCCGTGAGCGCGCCGAATGCCGCGAGCCGCGTGTCGGCGCTGTAGTCCTGCCCTTCGACAAAGCCACGCGGGAACGGCGGATTCAGATAAAAATCGGCGGCGCTCTGCGTGTAGTAACGCAGGCCTGGCGTGATCGTGAAGCCGTACGGCAATGCCTGTGCCCACGCGACCTCGAACATGTTCGACGTGCTGCCAAAGGAGTCGAACAACAGCCGGTAGCCGAGCTTGAGCGTCGCATCGGGCTCGGGAAAATACTGGTTATAGCGCGTGAGCCATGCGAACGTGTCGCGCGTCGTGGGTCGCGTGTCCAGCGGCTTGTACGGATCCGCGTAGTAGCCATGGCCGGTGTAGTAGGTGAGGTTCGACTGGACGATCGAATTGGCCGACAGCGCCTGCGTGACGCCGACGACGAACTCGAGCGCGTTGCGGCGCGAGTTGGGCGCGACGCCGTTGATGGCGTTGATGCGGTCATTGGTGCCCGCCATCCCCAGCGTCCACGTGCGGTTGCGGTCGTCGCTATAGAACTGCACGTTGACCGAGCCACCGCGGGAGAGGAAATCCTGCTCCGACGAAACGAAGGCGCCGACGCTCACCGCGTAGGTGCCGAAATACTTGGTGACCTTGACGTCGCCGGCCGTGCGGTAGTCGCCGATCGACGCGCCGGAGAGCACGTTGAAATACAAAGGTGACGCGCCGGACATCGCGTCGTACACCATGCCGCCCTCGACGACCCAGGTGTCGTTGATGGGGACGAGCGCGTAGAACGCCGGCGCGTCGACCGTCATCCGGTTGCGACCCGGTTGCCAGTCGCGGTAACTCAAGTACTGCAACTCGACGATACCCTTTTCGGGCGCCGACTGCGCGTGGGCGCTGTCGGGCATCACGCCGGGCAGCGCGAGCGCGGCGGCGAGCAGCGCACCCATCGGTGCGGCGTCTTGCCGCGAGGGGCGGCATGCGGGGCCCGGCGGATTCCGCGGCGGATCAGTTGCAGCCACAGCCGCCTCCGCCGACGCCATAACCGCCGGTCGCCGCCTCCTTGCTGGTGTAGATGTGCTGCTGCGTCTTGACGTCGAGGCGGTCGAAATCGAATTGCATGTCGGGCCGCGCGAGATTGCCCTTCTCCCACGGCTTGGGCGGCTCGAACGTCGCGCACGCGGACAGCGCGGCGGCGAGAATGCTGATGATGGCGATGCGCATGCGACGGGACCTTGGCCGTTGCCTAGTTTTTCGTGGCCGCGAGCAGCGCGTTGACGCGTTGCTCGAGGGCCGCCTTGTTCTCGTCCAGGAAACCCCGTTCGACATAGGCGATGTTGCCGCGCGCGTCGATCAGGTACGAACTCGGCATGCCCTTGACGCCCCAGGCCGAAGGCGTGGCGCCGGACTCATCGTATACGACGGTGAATCCCGCCGGCGTCTGCACCAGGAATTTGTCGGCATCGGCGCGTTTCTTGTCCACGTTGACGCCGACAACCACGAAGCCCCGCGCGCCGTACTTCTGCTGCATGTCGTTCATCCACGGAAACGACCGGCGGCAGGGGCCGCACCACGACGCCCAGAAATCGACGTAGACGACCTTGCCGCGCAGCTGCTCGAGCGCGACAGTGTCGCCCTTGGCGTTCGGCAGCGCGAACGGCGGCGCCGCCTGGCCGGCTTCGGCCGCGTGGGACAGCGGGGCGACGAACGCCGCGGCGGCGATGATCGCCGCCAGAATCGCGTTGGTGGTTTTCATGACAATGGCATTATGCACGAAGCGCGACGGGTCGGCCAAGCACCCGCAATCGTCGTACCAACAGAGGGCGCCGGCCATCATTCCGTCGCCGGGGAGCTGAGGGTCAGAGTCGACCATCGGGGTCAGAGCAGCAATTATCGGCCGTGACGGCGCCGGGAGCGCCCATCGTTCCGGCACGCCGATAATTGCAGCTCTGACCCCGATGCTACGGATACTACGGCCGATAATTGAAGCTCTGACCCCGATGCGGGTCTGACCCTCAGTTCCGTTCCCTCATTTCCCTAGCCGGCGTTCAGCTTGTCGACGAGCGCGGCGATCTTGCTCGGACTGTCGGCGCGGCGGATGCGGTCGATGAGGCTCTTCGATGCCGCGACTTCCGTAGTGAGCACTCGCTGTTTCACCGACAGAAGGTGGGCGGGGTGCATCGAAAAATTACGCAGACCGAGGCCCAGCAGCAACCGCGTCAGCGCGACCTCGCCGGCCATTTCGCCGCAGACGGCAATCGGCTTGCCCGCCTTGTTGGCGAGGCCGATGGCGAGCGCCAACAGCCGGATCACCGCCGGGTGCAGCGGGTCGTAAAGATGCGCGACCGCTTCGTCGGCGCGATCCACCGCCAGCGTGTACTGGATCAGGTCATTGGTGCCGATCGACAGGAAATCGAGCTTGGCCAGGAAGGCATCCATCGCGATGATCGCCGCCGGAATTTCGATCATCCCGCCCACCTGCACGACCGAATCGAACGGCACGCCCTGCTCGCGCAGGTTCTCTTTCGCCTGCTCGATCATCTGCAGCGTCTGGTCGATCTCCGACGACGACGCGAGCATCGGCACCAGGATGCGGACGTGGCCGTAATGCGACGCACGCAGGATCGCGCGCAGTTGCGTCAGGAAGAGCTTGGGCTCGGCCAGGCAAAAGCGCACGGCACGCAGGCCCAGCGCCGGGTTCGGCGCGACACGCGCGAATCCGTCGAGTCCCCCGATCTGCTTGTCGGCCCCCATGTCGAACGTGCGGATCGTCACCGGCTGGCCGTGCATGCCTGCCGCCACCGTTCGGTAGGCCTCGAACTGCTCGTTCTCGGTCGGCAGTCCGTCGCGGTTCAGGAACAGGAATTCCGACCGGAAGAGTCCGATGCCGGTCGCGCCGTTCTCGACCGTCTGCTCGAGATCCTCCGGCAGCTCGATGTTCGCGAACAGCTCGACATGATGGCCGTCAATCGTTTCCGCGGGTTTGAGCCGCAGCCGTTTCAGCTTCTGCCGCTCGAGCCCCAGCTCGCTCTGCTTCAACCGGTACTCGGCGAGCACGGCGCGATCGGGGTTGATGATGACGACACCCGAATCACCGTCGACGATCAGCATCTCGGTGTCGCGGATCAGCTGCCGCGCGTTGTGCGTGGCCACGACCGCCGGCACGTTCAGGCTGCGCGCGACGATCGCCGTATGCGAAGTGACGCCGCCGACGTCCGTCAGGAAGGCGCCGTAGTGATGACTCTTGAACTGGATCACGTCGGCCGGTGACAGATCGTGCGCGACGAGGATCGTCTGTTCCTCGGCCAGCAGCGCCGGCAGCGCGCCGGGCTTGCCCATCAGCCGCTTCAATATCCGCTCGCCGACCTGCACGATGTCCGACTTGCGCTCGCGCAGGTACGCGTCCTCGATCTGCTCGAACTGCTCGACCAGCACGCCCAGCTGCTGCGTGAGCGCCCACTCCGCGTTGCAACGCTGCTCGAGAATGATCTTCTTCGGGACCTCCGACACCGTGGGATCGTTGAGGATCATCCAGTGCACGTCGAGGAACGCGCCGAATTCGCCCGGCACGTCGCCGCCGGTCATCGCGAGGTGCAGGCCTTCGAGTTCCTTCTGGACTTCCTTCACCGCAGCGGCGAAGCGCGCGATCTCCGAGTCGACCTTCGACGCCGGGATGACGTAGTGCGCGACTTCGAGCGTGGCGTGCGACAGGAGCTGCGCGCGCCCGATGGCGATGCCGCCGGACACGCCCACGCCGTTGAGTGCGAAGCTCACCATGTGCGCGTGCACTCCCGCGCGCGGCGCGGCGCTAGGAGCGTTCCCCGAGGCCGTCGTGGAACAGCTCGGCAATTTCCTTCATCGCCGCCGCTTCGTCGGGTCCGTCGATTTCCAGGCGCACCGTGGCGCCGACCGACGCGGTCAGCAGCATGACGGCGACGATATTGCGCGCGCTCGTACGGCGGCCGCGGACGACCAGCCACACGTTGGAGCGGAAGCGCGACGCGATGTTGACGATCCGCGCGCAAGCTCTGACGTGCAGGCCGAGCGGGTTCATGATGGAGACGACACGAGTCAGCATGAGCTACCAGAAGCGTTGATGGACAAGGGCAAGGGACCCGCACCGGGCCGCCATTCCACATTGGTCGTCATTTTAGCGCGATGGTTCCGCACAAATTCGCGCGGACCTTGCGGTCGGGAACGATTGCCGCCGCGCACTCACGCCGCCATCCTGCCCCTTTCCCGTTGCTCCCGCATGACAATTCGCATGCTGCATTGCAGTATGCGAAGTCCGCGTCGACGACGCGGGAAGCGCGCGCGGGACGAAAAGCCGTCGCTTACTGGCCTTCGCCGAAATAGTCGCCGATCAGCGCGACGATCGCGGTCATCGCGTCGCCTTCGTCCGGACCTTCGATTTCGATCGTCACCTTCGCGCCCTTGCCCGCCGCCAGCATCATGACGCCCATGATGCTCTTCGCGTTCACCTTGCGGCCGTTGCGTGACATCTGCACGTCGCTCTGGTAGCGCGCCGCGAGTTGCGTGAGCTTGGCCGACGCCCGCGCGTGCAGGCCCAGCTTGTTGACGATTTCAACCTCGCGTTGTTGCATAGACCGGATCCACTTCGATATGCAGGACGCCGTCGCGGCCGCCGAGCACCGCCTTGGAGATCATCGTGTCCATTCCCTTCGCGCGGTAGGTGAAGGCGCGCACCAGCATCGGCAGGTTGACGCCGGCGACGACTTCGGTACGGCCCGGCGACACCAGCTTGGCCGCGAGATTGCACGGCGTGGCTCCGTAGATGTCGGAGAAGATGAGGACGCCGTCGCCGGTGTCGAGTTCGCGCACGCGTTGGCGCGCGGACGGCAGCAGGTCGATCGGATCGTCGGCGGCCAGCACCGACAAGGTCTCGAACTGCGGGGGGCGCATGCCCAGCACGTGCGTGACCGCCTTGACCAGGCTGTCCGGCAACGTGTCGTGAGCGATTATCAGGATGCCGATCACTTGTCGATGGTAGCTCTAGGGACGGCGAGGGTGCAAATGGGGCCAATGACGGCGCCTGGGGCTCGCGCTAGGGGTCAGAGCCGTAACGCTCGCTAGGGGTCAGAGCCGTAACTAGCGGCCGGGACGGCGCGTCAAATGCCGTTCGTCGGAGCGCCGCTAGTTACGGCTCTGACCCCTAGCGAGCGTTACGGCTCTGACCCCTATCGACCCCGCGTTCACGTGACCTGCGCGGCGGCGAGCAGGGTCTGCGTATACGCTTCGCGCGGCGCCGCGAACAAGGCTTCCGCCTCACCTTCCTCGACGATGACGCCGTCCTTCATCACCAGCACGCGGTGCGCCATCGCGCGCACGACGGCGAGATCGTGGCTGATGAACACGTAACTCATCCCGTATTTCACCTGCAGCGCGCCCAGCAGCTTCAGCACCTGTTGCTGCACCGAGACATCGAGCGCCGACGTCGGCTCGTCGAGCACCAGCACTTCCGGCCGCAGCACGACGGCACGCGCGATGGCGATGCGCTGTCGCTGGCCACCGGAGAACTCGTGCGGATAGCGCGTCAGCACGTCGGTGATGCCGTCGGCTTCCGACAGTCCCACCTCGGCGAGCATCGCGAGAATGCGCTCCTTGCGCGCTTCCTTCGACAATTCGGGCATGTGCAGCGCGACGCCTTCGCCAACGATGTCGCCGACGGTCATCCGCGGCGACAGCGAGCCATAGGGGTCCTGGAACACCACCTGCATCCGCCGGCGCATCGCGCGCAGCGTCGCGCGGTTGGCGCCATCGAGGCGCGTGCCTTCGAGCGTCACGCTGCCGGCCGCGATCGGCTGCAGCGCGAGCAGCGCCATGCCGAGCGTCGTCTTGCCGGAACCGGATTCGCCGACGATGCCGAGCGTCTCGCCGCGCTTGAGTTCCAGCGTCGCATTGCGGACCGCGCGGAACGTCTCCTTGCCGAACCAGCCCTTGGTCGACACGAAATCGACGCTGACGTCGCGCGCTGCGGCGAGGATCGGCGCGTCGGCGGGCACCGGCTCCACGGCGCGCTGGGGGCGGCTGTTGATCAGCTTGATCGTGTACGGATGGCGTGGATGCGCGAACACTTCGCGGGTTTCGCCCTGCTCGACCAGCCGGCCGCGTTCCATCACGCCGACCCGATGCGTGAAGCGCTTGACGAGGTTCAGGTCGTGCGTGATGAACAGGATCGCCATGCCGAAGTCGCGCTGGAGATCGTCGAGCAGCGCGAGGATCTGCGCCTGGATCGTCACGTCGAGTGCCGTGGTCGGCTCGTCGGCGATCAGCAGCTTCGGCTTGCAGGCGAGTGCCATCGCGATCATCGCGCGCTGCCGCTGGCCGCCCGACAGCTGGTGCGGAAATGCATCGACCTTCTTCGCGGGGTCGGGGATGCCGGTGCGCGCGAGGAGCTCGATGGCGCGCGCATGGGCGCGCTTCTTGCCGAGGGCCTCGTGCACTTCGAGCACTTCGGCAATCTGGTTGCCGACGGTGTACAGCGGGTTCAGCGCCGTCATCGGCTCCTGGAAGATCATCGCGATGTCGCGGCCGCGCAATCCCCGCATCTGCCGCTC
>JBDTNR010000103.1:0-9002 GCA_039933655.1 Betaproteobacteria bacterium
CCTCTACGTGCAGGCCCGGAATGTACTTGGACAGCAGACGGGCCATGCCGTCGCCCAGCGGGTTGTAGACGCCGCCGGCGCCGCCCGTGGTGATCGAAAGGCGATTTTCGGATTGCGCATGCACCGGCCATGCAATGATAAAAGCTGCGGCCGACACGCTTGCGAACCCCGCACGCAGGAGCCAGGCACCGAGACGGTGGCGGCAGCCGATGGTCATTGCCGTCGATGCCCCGGCGTACCCGTCAACGCCAGTTCGTCGGACTTGCAGCCATGGATTTCCACCACGCCGACCTGTCCGCGCATGGCGACCTGGTCGGCCAGCGCCACACACTGACCATTCCAGCAAAGCTCGTAGTCCGCCGTGTAGGGAGACACCGTCACGCGCAATTCCGGAAGCGTCCCGGTCCTCGGTCGATAGTGCCAGACGCCGTTGCGCAGGACGGCATCGTCCGGTGGCTCCATGCCGGCGCCCGACCCATGGACACGCGCGGATACCGGCACCAGCGCGCCGTCGACGACGCGGTAGTCTTCTTCCCAGCGCACCTTTTCCACCGAGTGCATCCAGGCAAGCGTGAAATCGGTCGCCGGCACCGTGGCACGGGTGACCGCGGCGACGACCAGACACAGTCCGATCATGCGGCTTTCTCCTTCGCCTGGCGCCGACCACGCCAGCGATGATGGGCCAGGAGTGCTACCGCAAGTCCGAAGCCGACCTCGTCGGTGACGGGCAACGCCACGACCAGCGAAGCCGCGGCACCGGCCGCAACGATGCGCTCCATCCAGGTCAGCGGCGACCACAGGTATCCGATGCTTGCCGCTCCCCAGAGCCCGATCGCAATCAGCGCCTTGAATACGATGTAGGCGGTATCCAGCCACGTACCGGTCTGCAACATCAGCGCGGGTGCGTACACCGCCATGAATGGAACCACGAAGCCGGCGATCGCGATCCGCATCGCCTGCACGCCGATCCGCAACCCCGATGCCTGGGCAATCGGTGACGCCGCGAACGCCGCGAGCGCCACCGGCGGCGTGAGGTCCGCCATGATGCCGAAGTAGAACACGAACATGTGGGAGACGATGAGCGGGACCCCCAACGCCAGCAATGCCGGTGCGGCCAGCGAACTCGTGATGATGTAATTCGGAATCGTGGGGATGCCCATCCCCAGCACGAGACAGGTGACCATCGTCAGTAACAGCGAAAGGAACAGGCTGTGCTGGCCCAGCTGAATGACGAATCCGCCAAAACTCGTGGCGGCGCCGGTCAGCGTCATGACACCGATGATCACGCCGACGAGTGCGCATGCCACACCAACGGACAGCGCGTTCTTGGCGCCTTCGGCCATGCCTTTGACCGCCAGCTTCAGTACCGCGCGGCCACCCTGGACGTACAGGTTGACGGCGACGAGCAAGCCGATGACAGCAAGCACCGCGCCGATCCCGTACTTGAAGAACGCCGACGCAAGCAGGCCCAGCACGATCCAGAACAGGATGCGCAGCGCCGTGCCCGACACCCGGATCGCCACCGCCATTCCGAAGATCAGAATCACCGTCAACGCGAGTCCCACGGTGCCCGAGAACAGCGGCGTGTAGCCCGAAAACAACAAGTAAACGAGTGCGGCCAGCGGCAGGATGAGGTGCCAGTTCTTCCTGACCGCCGCCCACGGATCCGGGCACTCGGACTTCGGCAGGCCCAGCAGATGCAGGCGCCCTGCCTCCAGATGCACCATCCAGAACGCCGTGGCAAAGTAGAGCAGCGCCGGAATGGTCGCTGCCTTCACGATTTCGACGTAGGGCACACCGATGGTCTCGGCCATGATGAACGCCACCGCACCCATCACGGGCGGCATGATCTGACCGCCCATGCTGGACGTCGCCTCCACGCCACCGGCGAAATCGGCACGGTACCCAAACCGTTTCATTAGAGGAATCGTGAACTGTCCCGTCGTCACGACATTGGCGACGCCGGACCCGTTGATGGTGCCCATCAACCCGGAGGCGATCACCGCGACCTTGGCCGGTCCCCCGCGCGTGTGACCGACGGTCCCCAAAGAGAAATCGGTGAACAGCTTGATCATGCCGGCCTGTTCGAGGAAGGTGCCGAACAGGATGAACAGGAAGATGTAAGTCGATGAAACGTAGGTCGGAATACCATAGATGCCTTCGGTGCCGAAGGACATCTGGTTGATCACCTGATCGACGCCGAATCCCCGGTGAGCGAGGACGCCGGGCAGGTATTGCCCGAACAACGCGTAGGCCAGGAACCCGGCACAGATCGTCGGCAGCGCCGTGCCCATGATTCGGCGTGCCGCCTCGAACACCAGCACGATCAGCGTAATGCCCACGATGACGTCCGGCGTCGTAAGGTCTCCCGAGCGCTGGATCAGGTCCGCCTCGAACACCCATTGATAGAGCCCGACCGCGACCCCGACCACGCCCAAAACCCAGCCGAGCCACCTATTGCGCTGGCCACCACGCGCGAAGGTCGGAAACATCGCAAACGTGAGCAGCAACAGGAAGCTCACGTGCAGCGCCCGCATCACCACGCTCGATAACGGGGCAAAGGCCGCCGTGTACACCTGATACGCGGAAAAGGCGACGGCGATGACGAAAATGATGCGCGCGGCGCCCGCCGGGCGCGCCGGGGCGAACATCACCGGGTCCACGTCGGCTGGCGAAATGTCCTTGGCCATGGAGCGTCTTTCGCGAATCGGAGCGCGGGTGACAGGAACGGCACGGCCACCGCGGACCGCGCCGATTTCCCTGCGACGACTACTTGATCAGGCCCTTTTCCTTGTAATACCGCTCCGCGCCCGGGTGCAGCGGGACCGGCATGCCCTTGACGGCGTCCGCGAGCTTGATCGCCTTGGCGGCCGCGTGCGCGGCGACCAGCATGTCGAGGTTGTCGTACATGGCCTTGGTCATCTTGTAGACGAGTTCGGCCGGGACGCCATCGTGAGTCACCAGGAAATTCGGAATGATGGCGGTCGGCGTGTCCTGCGTCTGCCCGTCGTAGGTCCCGGCAGGAATCATGCCCGCCTGGTAGGCCGCATCGCCGACCTTCGCCACCACGTCGGCCGGAATCGGCACCACGACGATCTTGATCGACGTGGCCAGGTCGCGGATCGAGGCCACGCCGAGGCCGGCCGATTGCAGGGTGGCGTCCAACTGCCGATTCTTGATGAGTTCCACGGATTCGCCGAACGGCAGGTACTCGACCTTGGCAAAATCCTTGTAGCTCAAACCCGCGGCTTTGAGGATCGCGCGCGCGTTCAGCTCCGTACCCGACTTCGGCGCGCCCACCGAGATTCGCTTGCCCTTCAGATCGGCGAGGGTCTTGATTCCGGAGTCGGCACTGGCCACGATCTGGATGTAGTTGGAATACACGGCGGACACCCCGCGCAGCTTCTTGAGGGGCGTCTTGAATCCCACTTCCTCATTGCCGGTCCACGCATCGGACAGCGCGTCGGCCAGCGTCAGCGCTATCTCGCCGCGACCCGCCTGCAACAGATTGAGATTCTCCACGGAAGCCTTCGTGGCCTGCACGGATGACTTGGCTTCCGGAATGGCCTTCGTATAGACCTGCGACAGGGCGACACCGATCGGGTAGTAGATGCCGCTGGTACCGCCGGTGAGAATATTGATGAACTGCTGGGCAGCCGCTGGCATGACGGCCACTGCGCACAATGTGATCGCGGCGAAGGCATTACGAAATACTTTCTTCATTTGGAACTCTCCTCCTGGCGTGGATGAGCGGCAATGACGAACCACCGACTGCCACCGGCCTACTTTTTACCACATCCGATCGCCTTGCAAGGTTCGCGGCGGGTCCAGGCGCTTCCATCCGCCACCAAACTCGGGGCCTGCGCCTGGTCGTGGTTGCTCATCGTCCGCCTCATCCTGGCAGCGAACAACGGTGCGGGACGCGCCGCCTCGTCGAAATTCGACGGTTGCGTCTGCAATGACCGTCAGCCGGCGCCACGCAGGTCCGGCGGCAGCGGCGGCCGCCGCTCGAGCGACGACACGCGCAGTGGAAAGCGGCCGCTCTTGCGGTCGAGGAAATAGTTGCGCAGCGTGCGCGTGATCGTGCGAAACGCGAGCGCTTCCCACGGAATGTCCGCCTCGGCGACCAGCGCAACCTCGAGGCTCTCCGTCCCCGGCCCGAAATCGAGATCGAGGAGCCGCGCGCGAAACATCATATAGACCTGGTTGATCTGCGGCAGGCTGATCAGCGTGTAGAGATCGTCGATCTCGACGCGGGCATTGGCCTCCTCCGCGGTTTCGCGCATCGCGCCGGCGGTGACGGTCTCGCCATTCTCGAGAAAGCCCGCGGGCAGCGTCCACAATCCGCGTCGCGGCTCGATCGCCCGCTTGCAGAGCAGCACCTGCCCGTCCCACGCCGGCAGGCAGCCGACGACGACTTTCGGGTTCTGGTAGTGGATGGTCCCGCAGTGCGCGCATACCGAGCGGGAGACGGTGTCGCCGTCCGGAACGCGCAACTCGAGGCGGTCGGCGCCGCAGTGGCTGCAGAATTTCATGACGCAATGGCCGCGGGGCGCAGGACCGCCGCGCGCACTGGACTACCTTCGTGCTGCGCACTCCGGTATTCGCCCTTGGGACGGCCCGGCGGGCTCATGTCCGGATGAAATTGTCGCGGTAATACCTCAACTCGACGATCGACTCGTACACATCGGCCAGTGCCTCGTGCTTCCCTTCCTTGGGAATTCCCTTCATGAGGTCGGGCTGCCAGCGCCGGCACAGCTCCTTCAGCGTCGAGACGTCGAGGTTGCGGTAGTGAAACCAGTCCTCGAGCCGCGGCATCCAGCGCGCGAGGAAGCGCCGATCCTGGCAGATCGAGTTGCCGCACATCGGGGAGGCCTTGGCGGGCACATGCTGCTGCAGGAAGGCGAGCGCCTGCGCCTCCACGGTACTCTCATCGAGCGCCGACGCCTTGACCTTCGCGACCAACCCGCTCTTGCCATGAGTGCCCTGGTTCCAGGAGTCCATGCCGGCGAGCACCGCATCGTCCTGATGGACCACCCAGACGGGGGCCTCGGCCACCGTCACGAGGTTGGCGTCGGTGATGACCAGCGCGACCTCGATGATGCGGTCGCGGTCCGGGGCGAGCCCGGTCATCTCCATGTCGATCCAGATCAGGTGGTGAGCGTCTTGGGGCATGGGCAGTGGCGTAGAATCGAGGCCCCGATTGTCGCATGACTGCCGCCCGACTTTGACCGCCGCCGCCTTCACCACGCTGTTCACGCTCGCGCTCGCCGCCTCGCTCGTCGTGCGGTTGTGGCTGTCGCGCCGGCAGATGGCCCACGTTTCCGCGCATCGCGAGACCGTGCCGCCGGCGTTCGCCGCGCGCATCGGCATCAGCGCCCATCGGAAGGCGGCCGACTACACGCTGGCCAAGCAACGGCTGTCGATGCTGCATGCGGCGGTCGACGCGGCGTTGCTGCTGGCAATGACGCTCGGCGGTGGACTCGCCGCGATCGTCGCCTGGACCGAAACGCTGCCGGTCGGATTGCTGTGGCGCGACGTGGTGATGTTCGCCGTCGCCGGCATCGTCTACGGTATCGTCAACCTGCCGTTCTCGTGGTGGCACACGTTCCGCATCGAGGAGCAGTTCGGGTTCAACCGGATGACGCTCTCGCTGTGGCTCGCCGATCTCGCCAAGGGCTTGGCGGTGGCCGTGGTGCTGGGGTTGCCGTTACTGATACTGATCCTGTGGCTGATGCGGGTCGCGGGGCCGCTTTGGTGGTTGTGGGCGTGGGGCGCGTGGATGGTGTTCCAGGTGCTGATCCTCGTCCTCTACCCAACACTCATCGCGCCGCTGTTCAACAAGTTCACGCCGATGGGCGAGAGTCCCGCGCGAGAACGCGTGGAAATGCTTCTCGCCCGCTGTGGGTTTCGCAGCGCAGGCCTCTACGTGATGGACGGCTCCAAGCGCTCCGGCCACGGCAACGCGTACTTCACGGGCTTTGGCAAGGCCAAGCGCATCGTGTTCTTCGACACGTTGCTCGTGCGGCTGGCGCCGGACGAGATCGAAGCGGTCCTGGCGCACGAGCTCGGTCACTACAAGCTGAAGCACGTCGCCAAGCGCATCCTGTGGTCGGCGGCGCTGTCACTCGCGATTCTCGCGCTGCTGGCGTTCATGGCCGGCGCGCCGTGGTTCTACACCGGACTCGGCATTCCCGAAAACATGCTGCCCGTCGCCCTCGCCCGCCCGGGCGTCGCGCTGGAGCTGTTCCTGCTCGCGCTGCCGGTGTTCACGTTCATGCTCGAGCCGCTGTCGGCGCTGTACTCGCGGCGGCACGAGTTCGAGGCCGACGCGTTCGCCACGCAGCATGCATCGGCAGCCGCGCTGACGCTCGCGCTGGTCAAGCTGTATGAGGACAACGCAGCGACGTTGACGCCTGACCCGATGCATTCGGCGTTCTACGATTCGCATCCGCCGGCCGCCGTGCGCATCGCGCACATCGAGGCGCTGGCCAGCCGCGACACGCTGCCGCTGGCGGCATGATGGTCATCCCGCCGCCGCGCATCGTGTTCGCCGCCGCCATCGCGTCGTTGCTGGCTACCGCGGCCTTCGCGCAACAGCCGCCGCCGCTGCACAACGGTGACGCCAAGGCCGGCAAGCAGCTGGCCGACAAGGATTGCGTCGCCTGCCACCAACGGCAGTTCGGCAGCGCGACGACGATCTATACGCGCACGGACCGCAAAGTGCGCACGCCCGCGCAGCTTCTTGCGCAGGTCCGGTATTGCAACGTGGAATTGAAGGCAGGCTACTTCCCCGACGAAGAGGAACACGTGGCTGCGTATTTGAACGAGCAATACTACAAGTTCAAGCCATGAGTGATGCAACCGACGCCACCCAACCCACGCTCGGCACCCGATTGCTGGCGCTCGGATCGATGCGTTGCCGCCGCGGCGCACCGCGGCTGTCCGCGGACGAGCTGGCCGCGCATCTCGTGACGCTGTCCGGCTGGACCGAGGCCGGCGATGGCATCGTCCGCGAATACACGTTCGCGAACTATCACGAGACGATCGCATTCGTGAATGCACTGGCGTGGATCGCGCATCGCGAGGACCACCATCCGGATCTGGCCGTCGCGTATTCGCGGTGCGTCGTGACGTTCTCGACGCACGATGCCGGCGGCGTCACGCTGAACGACGTCATCTGCGCGGCCAAGGCCGAGCGCCTTTACGCTTGACGCGCCCCGCAGCGCGCGCCGCAGCACCTGTCACGACGCCTGGCCTCGTCGTGGCGGCCTATCGGCGCCATTTCGACATTGCGCTGGCGGATGGCGAGCGCGTCGCCTGCGTGCTCAAAGGGCGCTCGCTGCTGATCGCCGTCGGCGATCGGGTGGAAATCGTACGCGTGGCCGGCGGCGGTGCGATCGAGGCGGTCTCACCGCGCACCAATCTCATCTACCGCTCGGACGCGTTCAAGGAAAAGCTGGTCGCGGCCAATGTCACGCAGATCGCCGGTGTGGTGGCGCCGGACATTTCGCTGGACGAAGAACTCATCAACCGGTGGATGATCGCCGCCGAGAGCGCGCAGTGCCGCTTCGTGCTGTTCGCCAACAAGGCCGACCTGCCCGAGTTCCCGCACCTGCGCAATCGCCTCGCGCCGATCGTGGCGCTCGGCTACCAGGTCGTGGAGTTCGCGGCGCGGCAGGATGCCGCGCCCGCCCTCCCCTGGCTCACCGGCCAGCGTACCGTGCTGGTCGGGCAGTCGGGGATGGGCAAGTCCACGCTCATCAATACGCTGCTGCCGGATGCCGGCGTGCGCACCTCCGACGTTTCGGACTCGCTGCACAGCGGCCGCCACACCACCACGTCGACGACGCTGTATCCGCTGCCGGCGCTTTTCCCCGACACCTGGATCGTCGATTCGCCGGGAATGAAGGTCTTCGGGCTCGCGCACCTCGAGCCGACGCGCATTGCGGAGGCCTTCGTCGAAGTGCGCCCGTATCTTGGCCACTGCCGCTTTCGCGACTGCCGGCACGACGAGGAGCCGGGCTGCGCCGTCACCGCGGCCGTGGACGCCGGGCGCATCGCGCCGCATCGGCTCGCGTTACTGCATGCGCTGCTGCGGGAAGCCGAGTTCGCGCGCAGCAAGACCCGCTGACGGATCGCCGCTAAGGCGCGAGGTTGGCGATCGTCAGCAGCAGGATCAGCAGCAGCCACAGCACCAGCGCGCGCCAGACGAGTCCCACCGCCGACGGCAACACATCGGGTTCGACGGGGTCGCCCAAGCCGAGTTCCGGCCGCACGTCGGGATCGCCGGTCAGTGTAGGCAACGTTCCGCCGAGCTGGACACCGAGCGCGCCGCCGCCGGCCGCGAGCAGGATGCCGATCGCCATGCCGCCTTCCTGCGTCGCCCAGCGGTCTGCCTGCGTTCGCCAGCAGGCCACCGCGTCCTCGAAGTCGCCGACAACGGCAAAGGAAAGTGCAGTCAGCCGTACAGGAATCCAGTCGAGCAGCGCAAGGAGCGTGCGCGCGGGCCGGCCGAACTCGCTGCGCGACTGGACAAGCGGCGACGGCTCGATGCCTGCCACCGGCCCTTTCCATTCACCCGCGAGCAGTGCGGCGGCGCGATAGAGCACCGCCCCTGCCGGTCCGGGCAGCACGACGAACCAGAACAGCACGGCGAATACCTGCCGATACGCGTCGACAAGTCCGCGTTCGATCGCCAGGCGCGCAATGTCACCGCTTGCCAGGTCGGTCGTCGAGCCGCCGCGCCACGCCCCGAGCGCGCGCCGCGCCGCCACGAGATCGCCCGCCTGCAACGCGGCCACGATGGTCGAGATCACATGGCTGAACCGGCGAAAACCCATCAGGAAATAGAGGACCACCACGTTGACGAGCAGCCCCGCCAGCGGATGCACGGCATCAGCCAGCCAGAACACGGCGGCGGCCGCCGCGACCGGCGGCACGACCGCCGCCAGCGCCGCATAGACGCCATGGCGCTGCGTGCCGCCGTTGAACTTGCGCTC
>JBDTNR010000104.1:0-9000 GCA_039933655.1 Betaproteobacteria bacterium
ACCAGTAGTGGCTACTCTTCAACGCTCTTTCAGAAAAAGAGCGCAGTAGGGGAGTTCGTATTAGCATTTCGTGGAACGGAGGAGGTCGCAGATTTAGGCGCTGACCTCGGCGACATCGTCGCCGATGGACTCGCCCTCGACCAGATCGTTGACATGTACAACGACTGGCAACGGCTCAAGGCTCCGGCCGGCACCACCTATCGGGCAGCGTATTTTCTGCCTCTGGCCGTCGAAACGAGCGCGTACCGGCAAGCGATGCTCACTCCAGGAAGCGCCGCAGAAGCCTTCCTCGCACTTCTTCGAGCGAGGACCGACATCGTCATCGACTCGCCGTTAGGCGAGGTCAAACAGATTCGCCTCGCCAATTCCGCGACAGTATTCAATGCGTCGGACAAGCGAGTGTTGGGGCTCGGAGCGGTGCCGGCCGGAGCAAAGCTGGCGGTCACCGGCCACAGCCTCGGCGGACACCTGGCCGCAGCTTTCACCAGGCTCTTTCCCGAGACCGGGGCCGAAGCCCTTACCGTCAACGCCGCCGGCTTCGCCACCGGCCTTCTGCCCGGCGTCGGCGGGAACGCCAGGACCAACATTCGAAACCTGTTCGGCATGCTTGAAGGTGCGAGCTCGTTCGACAAGGACCGCATAACCAACCTGTATGGGTCCGCGGCAGGTCAGCTGGTGTCGATGAACAGTGGGTTGGGATTGGTCCAGCCGGGACATCACTACGAGATCGCTACCGAAAGCTACGAATTCGCCACGACTGTGGGCCACGGCGCGGGTCAGATGACGGATTCCGCCAATGTCCACGACCTGTTCCTTCGTCTCGACAGTTCATTGCGTACGCAATCCACCCACCATGCTCTCGACAGCTTGCGCCCACTCGTCGACGCGGCAGCTGCGGATCCGCTACGGACGTTCGAGGCCACCGTGAATGGCTTGGGACAGTTGCTGGTCCCCGGCTTCGTCAGCCTGCAGGGTGCGGACGACGTCCGAAACGAGGCGCTGTACAAGGCGGTTCAGGACATTCGCCTGGCTGCCGAAGGCAAGGACGCCCGACTGATCCCACTGGTCGGTCCCAAGGCGGCCGATATCAACCTGCTTGCGAAGGAGGCGGGAAGTCGAGGTTTGGCGGCCAGGTTTGCGCTTGACCGCCTGCTGCCGTTTGTCGCGGACGGTCTCGACTACGGCATGTTCAATTCAGCAGGCGAGCTCGATCTCTACGACCCGGCGGTGGAAGCCGGCGCTTTGACGGCGCAATGGGTCGCCGATCGCACGAAGATGCTGGGCTGGAAAAACCAGTTCAACCTAAGCGACGGTAAACCCCTGCTAAGCGAAAGGAGCGAAACGTACGTGTTCAGCGATCTTGATCCGAAGTCGAGCATGGTACTGACGGTAAAGGGCCGCATGCAATCGGCCTGGATCACGCCTGCGAAGGTGGTGTTTGGTAGCACACTGGGTGAGGCGATCGACGGTGGGGACGTCAAGGCCGGCGACCATCTCTACGGGATGGGCGGTATCGACACGATCCACGGGCGCGCCGGCGACGACTACATCGAAGGTAATGCGGGCGACGACACGCTCAGCGGCGACGAAGGCAATGACGAAGTCCATGGTGGCGCAGGGGCGGATCTCCTGTACGGCGATGCGAACGACGATGCGCTGCATGGCGAGAAGGGTGCCGATACGCTCGAAGGCGGCACGGGGCGCGACCGGCTGTTCGGCGGAAGTGACAACGACATCCTCAAAGGTGGCGCGGACAACGACAGCCTGGACGGAGGCGGTGGCGATGATGTCCTGAACGGCAGCATCGGCAACGACACGCTGACAGGCGGCGTGGGCAACGACAGCTATGTGCTGATGCCCAGTGATGGCAACGACATCGTCGACGACAGCGATGGCCTCGGCGAAATGCGCATCGGGGCGGATCGGCTCACCGGCGGCACGCGGATCGGAGGCGGTCTCTGGTCGAACACGGTGAATGGAAAGGAAGTCCTGTACTCCTTTTCGCCAGCGGCGGATGGTCGCGGCGATCTTTTCATCCAGTCGACCGCAGGGCGCACCACGATCAGGCACTTCCGCAATGGCGAGCTGGGTATCGTGCTGGACGGCACGGTTCCGCCGTTGGTTCCGGATCCCGCGACCGTCAGTTCCGTCAATGGCACCACGCTCGACGACAACCGTAACGGTACGTCGGGGCGCCATCCGGTCTTGGGTAGCGCGGGCAGCGAACGCGCGCAGGGCCTGGCCGGCCGCGACGAGGTCAGCGGCGGCAGCGGCGATGACATCGTCGAAGGAGGTGCCGGCATCGACGTGGTCGCGGGCAATGGCGGCAATGACGCGGTCTACGCCGACGCCGACATGACGGATGCGGCCCTGCAGTCGTACATCGACACTTCCGCGACCTTGTTCACGGCGGGGTCGATGCCCGTCCAGTTGCAGGTGACGACCAGCGACTGGCTGCAGGGCGGGTTGGGCGACGACCGGGTGGTCGGCACGAACGGCAACGACATCGCGTTTGGCGGAGGGGGCAGCGACCTTCTTGTTGGAGGCGCGGGCCATGACATTCTCGATGGCGACGATGACTACGACCCGGGCGACATCACGACGATCACCGCGAAGCCCGGTGCAGGTCCCGGGGCGCCCTTCGACACCTATTTTTCCGGCATTGTCATCCACGACTTCTCGCAGACGATTGGCGCCGCCGACGAAATCCACGCCGGATCCGGCGATGACTACGTCTTCGCACAGGTCGGCGACGACTTGGTGTGGGGCGACGACGGCAACGACACCATCGCCGGCGGAAAGGACAACGACGTGGTCTTCGGCGGGCGCGGCAACGATCGTATCGCCGGCGATACGTACAGCCAGCTCGTCGGTGGCATGACAACGGTCCCCACCGGCGACGATTACCTCGACGGCGGAGAGGGCAACGACGATTTAAGCGGCGACGCGGGCGCGGATACGCTCATCGGCGGCGCCGGGAATGACCTGCTTCGCGGCAACAACGCGCTGGTCGGCGCGGACTTCCAAAGCACGACCTCGGCCGACGACGGGGATGACTACCTGAGCGGCGGCGCGGGCACGGACACGCTGGTGGGCGACGCGCGCGACGACACGCTGCACGGCGGCGACGATGACGATAACCTCTTCGGCGATTCGAATCAGACGCCTGTTGCGTTCCACGGCAACGACTACTTGGACGGCGGTGCCGGCAACGATTATTTGCGCGGCTACGCAGGCAACGACACGTTGCTCGGTGGGCTCGGCGCCGACCAGATGCTCGGCGAAGCCGGAGACGACTACCTCGATGGTGGCGAGCCGTTCCCGACGTCCGGATTGCAGCCGCGCGACACGGCCAGTGGCGGCGACGGCGCTGACATCATCGTCAATGCGCACTACCAGCTGGGGGACGCCGGCGACGACCACCTGAGCAACGGCGGCGAGATGTGGGGCGGTGACGGGGATGATGTCATCGCGAATGGCGGGAAGTTGCTGGGCGGTAACGGTGCGGATTCTTTGTTTGCAGCGGCACTGGGGAGTCTGATGTTTGGCGACGCGGGTACCGACCTGTTGATCGGTGCCGAGGGCGCTGACCAATTGTCAGGCGGGGACGACAACGACATGATTGAAGGTGGCGCGAACAACGATCGCGCATGGGGCGACGCCGGTGGAGACCTGATATTGGGTGGCGGTGGCAACGACCAGCTGCAGGGTGGCGCTGGCAATGACTCCCTGCATGGCGACGCTGGCGATGACCTGGTGCTCGGCCAGGATGGGGACGACACGCTGGCCGGCGGCAGCGGCAGGGACTTGCTCCTCGGCGGCGCCGGCAATGATACTTACCTCGTCGATATCAAGGGCGACGACGACGTCATCCTCGACGATGAAGGCGTCAACGTCGTGGAGTTTGCCGACGGCATCACCGTCGATCTGCTGACGTTCCGGCAGGCGGTGGATGTGTCCGGCAACAACCGGTATGTCGACATCCAAAGCGCCGGGACGTCAGGTCACCTGACGATCGCCGGCGGCATGGACGGCGCAGTCGCGCAATACCGCTTCGCGGATGGGAGGTTGCTCTCTGGCGCCGAGGTCGCCCTCAAGGCGGGCGCCGCGACCGGTCGCCCGCCCAAGCAGGTCGATTATCCGACCACCACCCCCGGCGGCGTGGTCAACGGAACCGCGACGGGCGACACGATCCACCTCCCGTCGTTGACCGGCGATATTTCCGGGTTCGAAGGCGATGACTCGTTGCGAGGAGGCACCGGTGCCAACCGCATCTACGGCGGTGACGGCGACGACCGCCTCGATGGCGGGGGAGGCCTGGATTTCCTGGACGGCGGCATGGGGCGGGACACGTATGCCTTCGGTCGTGCCTCCGGTGCAATCACTATCAGCGATCAGCATCTGCTGAGCGTGGCGCCGGCAGAGGCGGACAGCATCGACCTGGCACCGGGCATTGCCGAGGCCGACGTGCGCCTCGTCCGCGACGGCAATGCGCTGGTCGTCATGCTCGACAGCGGGACGACCCAGGCCAGAATTCAAGGACATTTCATCGGCACCCTCCTCGGGTTCAACGCGACAAAGGGCACCTACGAGCCGATGGCCGCCGACACGTCCATCGAGGTGATCCGCTTTGCCGACAGCACCGTGTGGAATGCCACGCAGATTGCCTCTCGTACTGAGGCAGGCACGGCCAACGTCATGACCGGTACACCCGGGGACGACACGTTCATCGTCGACAGCGGCGAGGACATTGTCAACGACGCGCCCAATGCGGGCGCGGACACCATTCAAAGTTCGGTGTCGTATGCATTGCGTCCGAATGTGGAGAAGCTGGTGCTCACGGAAGCACTCAATTCCAGCGCCTGGTCCAATGCTTCGAACGCCATCAGTCACCTGAGCGGCAACGATAACAACAACACGTTCAACGGGCCCGGATCCTACTACGATGCCACCGGAACGCTCGTGGGTGCGACTTCCGGCGGAGCGACGAATTCGTATGCCGTCATGGCAGGAGGAAAGGGTGACGACACGTACTACCTCGACCAGTTGCGCGGGGGGCAGGTCATCGAAAACCCTGACGAGGGCAACGACACGCTGTACAACCCGCGCGGCGGGAGCTTCGTGTTGCCTGCCAACGTCGAAGGCTATCGCGATACGAGCAGCGGCCTCAATCGCCAGCCCGACGTCACCTCCGATGCGCTGACCGGCAACGATCTGAACAACACCATCAACGCCAGCCCGACGAACTCGACGTTTCATTATTACATCGACGGCGGATTGGGCGCGGACTCGATGGCCGGCAGCTATCTCGGCGATATCTTCATCGTGGACAATGCCGGCGATCGCGTGTTCGAGTTCGTCGACTGGAATTTCGCGCCGAGCAGCAGTCAGGACGAAGTGCGCAGCTCGGTCACGTTCGAACTGCCCGCCAATGTGGAGAACCTGACGTTGACGGGCGATGCGGCAATCGCCGGTTGGGGCAACGGTCTCCGGAACACGATCAACAGCGTTCAGAATGCCGCCGTGAACACCGCCTACGGTGGCCTGGGTGACGATTACTACATCGCGGCTGACAACGATGCCGTGGTCGAAAATCCCGGCGAAGGCACCGATACGCTGGAGCTTTGGGGTACGGGGACGCGCGCCTATTCGGTAGACGAGCTGCCCGCAAACGTCGAAGGATTGGCACTCGGCGAAGACCTGGGTGCGTCGGATCTCCTGGGCGACGCTGCGGACAACATCCTGACGGGGAATGCCGCCGGCAATCGGCTCGTCGGTGAAAGCGGTGACGACAGTCTCCGGGGGCGTGGCGGCGACGACACGCTGGAAGGCGGCGGCGGCAACGATTTGCTCGACGGCATGGAGGGAGTCGACACCTACCTGTTCGGCCGCGGTTTCGGCCAGGATGTGTTGACGGACTGGTCAAGCGAAATCGATCACCTGGTCTTCGACTCGACGGTGTCAGTGGCAGACGTGCGATATGACGCCGGCCTGCTCAAGATCGCCGGTACGCCGGACCAGGTCCGGCTGGCCACGTATCGCAGCTGGGCGACCAGCGACGGCTCGCACGCGCAGTTCGACGTGAGCGCGGACGTGACGTTCGCCGACGGCACGTACATCTCGTGGCCCGACCTTTCCCGATTGCTCGCCGCAAGTTTCTCGCTTTCGCCATCCGCCGGCCCCGACACCCTCGAAGGGACAAGCGGCGACGATACGCTCGACGCGCTGGGTGGCGCCGACGTCCTGAACGGTTATGCAGGCCGCGATACGCTCTACGGTGGAATTGGCGCCGATCAGGTCGCTGGTGGCGCCGGCGACGATACGATCGCCGGCGGCGACGGCGACGACAAGCTCCTCGGCGATGCCGGAAACGACACGATCTCCGGTGATGCGGGCGACGACGCCGCGCATGGGGGCGTCGGCGATGATTCCATCTCGGGTGGCGACGGACAGGACCAGCTTTTCGGCGGCGCGGGCGGCGACATCCTCGACGGCGCGGGGGACCGTGACACGCTGCACGGCGATGATGGCAACGACACCATTCGCGGTGGCGAGGGGGTGGACACGATCTTTGGGGATGCCGGTGACGACACGATCGACGGCGGCAATGACAGCGATACCTTGAGCGGTGGCGATGGCAACGACGTCCTTCGCGCCGGCGACAGCGACAGTCCCTTCACGACGAATAATCTCACCGGGGGACTCGGCAACGATCAACTGTTCGGCGGGGCCGGCGCGGACGGACTCAATGGCGAGAGCGGGGACGACACGCTCGAAGGCGGCGGCGGCCGCGACACGCTGTACGACGCGGAAGGCAATAACACGCTGCGCGGTGGCGACGGCGATGACTCCCTGCAGTCGTTCGACGGCAACGACGTCCTCGACGGGGGTGCCGGCGACGACTTCCTGTCGGGCGGCTTCGGCCGCGATGGTTACGTCCTGCGCCCCGGGAACGGGGTCGACGTTGTGAACGAGCAGTGGTACGACGGCAATGCGACAGCGATTCTCGTTGACGCCGCGCTGGATCCCGACGACGTCGCGATCGATTTTGTCCAGGACGTCGCCGGTGTCCGAATCCAGATATCGGCGAACAGCGGAAGCGACATGCTGAAGCTGTTGAACGCGCCTTCGACACTCGCCCTCGAAGTTCGCTTTTCCGACGGCACAATATGGGACGCGGCGGCCGTTCGCGACAAGCTGTTCCTGCGGGAAGGCACGCCCGGCAACGACGCGCTGGTCGGCGGCATGGGCGACGACCGTCTCTTCGGGTTTGCCGGCAATGACACTCTGAACGGCCGCGAGGGCAACGACTTCCTCGATGGGGGAACTGGCGCCGACGCCATGAGCGGCGCCAGCGGCAACGACAACTTCATCGTGGACGATGCGGGAGACGTTGTGGGGGAACTGGCCGGCGAGGGCCTCGATATCGTGCAGAGCGCGATCGGCTACGTGCTGCCCGCCAACGTCGAGCAACTCGTGCTGACCGGGTCGGCGGCGATCAACGCGACGGGCAACACGCTCGACAACCGCCTGACCGGCAACACCGGCGCCAACAGCCTTGACGGCAAGACGGGCCGGGACACGATGCTGGGCGGCGCCGGCAATGATACGTACGCCGTCGACAATGTTGGTGATGTAGTGACGGAATTCGCAAACCAGGGCATCGATGTCGTGCAGTCGACGGTTGCCTACGTTCTCGGCTCTGACATCGAGAATCTCACGCTCACCGGGTCCGGCGCCATCAATGGCACGGGCAATGCGCTCAACAATGTGCTTGTCGGCAACGGCGGCGCCAACACGCTGACGGGTGGCCTGGGCGATGACGTCCTGAACGGAGGCGCCGGCACCGATACGCTGAAGGGTGGGGCGGGTAACGACTCCTACACCGTTGATCACGCAAGCGATGTCGTGACCGAGCTCGCGAACGAGGGCGCCGATTCGGTCCTCGCCGGCGTCTCGTTCACGCTCGGTGCCAACGTCGAGACTCTCACGCTCACGGGCACCGGCGCCACCAACGCCACCGGCAACGCCGCGAGCAACACGATTTCCGGCAATGCCGCCGCCAATGTGTTGAATGGCGGCGTGGGTGCCGACGTGATGAGTGGTGGTCTCGGTAACGACACCTACGTTGTCGACAACGCGAGTGACGTCGTCTCCGAAAGCGCCGGTGCGGGTACGGATCTCGTGCAGAGCGCGATATCGCATGCGCTGTCCGGCAACGTCGAGAACCTCACGCTCACCGGTTCCGCCGCGATCAACGCGACGGGCAACGCACTTGCCAATGTATTGACAGGCAACACCGGCAACAACGTACTCGACGGCGGCGCCGGCGTCGACACGTTGAAGGGCGGGGCAGGGAACGACACCTACGTCATCGACGCGGCCGCTGATGTCGTCACCGAACTCGCGAATCAAGGCACCGATCTCGTGCAGTCGTCGGTGACATTGACGCTCGTCGCCAACGTCGAGAACCTGACACTGACCGGCAACGCTGCCATCGACGGTACGGGCAATGCGCTCAACAATGTGCTGAGCGGGAATGGCGCGGCCAACGCGCTCAATGGTGGTGCTGGCGCGGACACGCTCGCTGGCGGTGCCGGCAACGATTCCTACGTGGTCGACCATGCGGCCGACATCATCACGGAAGCCGCGGGTGCCGGGTTCGATTCTGTCAGCGCAAGCGTGACGCAGGTGCTGGCCGCGAACGTCGAGTATCTCGCACTCACCGGCGCCGGCGCCATCAGTGGTACCGGTAACACGCTCGATAACTGGTTGCGCGGCAACACCGGCGTCAACACGCTCGCGGGCCTGGATGGTCAAGACACGCTCTGGGGCGACGCGGGCAACGACGCGTTGAACGGCCACAATGGCCATGACCTCCTGCAAGGCGGGGCCGGCAACGATAGTATCGCGGACACAGTCGGCAACAACCTGCTCGACGGTGGTGCCGGTGCGGATACGCTGACAGGCGGCTCGGCACGGGAAATGCTGATTGGCGGC
>JBDTNR010000105.1:0-9000 GCA_039933655.1 Betaproteobacteria bacterium
AGCGTGGGGGTCCTCCGTCGCGCAGGGCCGCCCCAAGCGACGGATGCGCCCCCTCAGGGGGCAGCGAGCCTAGCGAGCGTGGGGGGCGTTTCATCTATTCGCCGAACCGATAGCCCTCGTGGCGCAGCAGCCAGCGCTTGATGTCGATCGGCGCGCCGTCGCCGGCGGTCGCAGGCTGCTGCCACCGCAGCGCTGTGCGTCGTTCCACTCCAACGCGCCGATCGCCTGGCGGTGGTCCCGCGGTGCCCATGAACCCGCCGAGCGCGCCAAACGCGCCGACGACACGATGGCACGGAATGATGAGCGCGATGCGGTTGGCGCCGCAGGCCTGGCCGACCGCGCGCGGAGCGCTGCGCACCATGCCTGCGACCTCGCCGTACGTGCGCGATTGGCCGGGCGCGATGGCGGCAAGCGCTTGCCAGACGCGCTGCTGGAACGGCGTGCCGCCTGGGGCGAGCGGGACGGTGAAGCGGTACTCCGGATCCGCGAGGTAGCGCTCGAGCTCGCGGGTCGCCTGTTCGGCCACGGCGTCGACGGGCGCCTGCGCGTGCTCGTCGAGCGGCAGGTACGCCAGGCGAGTGACGGCACGCCCGTCGGTGATGACGCCGAGCACGGCGAATGGCATGCGCAACCTGGCGGCGTAGGCGGGTACCGCGGGCATCATGCCGACGATGGTGGTTCGGCGCATCGCGTCATCCCATCTTCATCTGCCGCGGCAGGAACGTGATGAGGTCGGGCACGAACCAGATCAGCAACACGGCGGCCGCCATCAACAGGAACATCGGGACCGTATGTCGCGCGATCCACGTGATCTGCTTGCCGGTCATGCCCTGCAGCACGAAGAGATTGAAGCCGACCGGCGGCGTGATCTGCGCCATCTCGACGACCAGCACGACGAAGACGCCGAACCACAGCAGGTCGATGCCGGCTTTCTCCACCGTAGGCAGGATGACGCCCATTGTCAGCACGACCATCGAGATGCCGTCGAGGAAACAGCCGAGCACGATGTAGAACGCGGTCAGCGCGACGATCAGCGCGAATGGCGACAGTCCGAGGGAGCCGATCCATTCGGCCAGATGGCGGGGGAGGCCGATGTAGCCCATCGCCAGTGTGAGGAAGGCCGCGCCGGCCAGGATCAGCGCGATCATGCAGTAGAGGCGCGTGGCGCCCATCAGGCTGTCGCGGAACGTCGCGCGCGTGAGCGAGCGCTGCATGGCGGAGATGACCAGCGAGCCAACGACGCCGAATGCCGCGGCTTCGGTGGCCGTCGCGATGCCGACGTAGATGGACCCCAGCACCGCGAGGATCAACGCCATCACCGGCAACAGGTGCCGCGACGCGTACAGCTTTTGTGCGAACGACGTGCGCTCGGTGATGGCCGGGATGCGGTCCGGATGCAGCAGCGCCCAGACGACGATGTAGCCGGAAAACAGGCAAGCCAGCAGGATGCCGGGGAAAATGCCGGCGATGAATAACTGCGCGATCGACACGTTGGCCGAAACGCCGTACACGATCATGATGATCGACGGCGGGATCAGCAGGCCGAGTGTGCCGGCGCCGGCGAGCGTGCCGATCGTGATGCCCTCCGGATAGCCACGGCTTTTCAGTTCCGGCAGCGTCATCTTGCCGATCGTCGCGCAGGTGGCGGCCGACGAACCTGACACGGCGGCGAAGATCGTGCAGCCGATGATGTTGGTGTGCAGCAGCCGGCCGGGCAGGCGTTCGAGCCAAGGCGCGAGGCCCCGGAACATGTCCTCGGACAGCCGCGTGCGGAACAGGATCTCGCCCATCCAGCAGAAGAGCGGCAGCGCCGTCAGCGTCCACGACGACGCCGACCCCCAGATCGTCACCGCCATCGCGTCCCCCGCCGGTCGCGACGAAAAGAGCTCCATTCCGATCCACGCCACACCCGTCAGCGCGAGCCCGATCCAGACGCCGCTACCCAGCAACGCGAACAGTGCGACGATCAGCAGTCCGGTGACGAGGCCGTCATTCATTGCGCAGCATCTCGGCGGGTGCCTTGCGCAGCCGCGCGCCCTTCAACTCGAGCACGAATTCATCGACCAGTGCGATGAAGAGGATCAGCGTGCCGAAGGCCATTGTCAGCTGCGGGATCCACAGCGGCATCGCGTCGTTGCCGGTCGAGATGTCGTTGAATTGCCACGACTGGACGGCGAGGCGCGCGCTGTAGAACGCGAACAGGGCGGCGAGGAGCGTGGCGATGCCGAGCGACCACAGCTCGAGGCACCGCTGTGCCGTCGCGCCGAGATGCTCGATCAGCAGCGTCACCCGGATGTGCTCGCCGCGTTTCAGTGTATGGGCGAGCGCCAGGAACCCGGCGGCCGCCATGCAATAGCCGGCGTAGGAATCGGTGCCCGGCACGTGAAAGTAGAGCAGCCGGCCGGCGATGCCGACCAGCACCATCGCCAGCGTGCCTATCAAAAACAACGCCGCCAGGACTCCGGCGGCGTTGTACAGGCGGTCGAGGAACGCGCGCACGCGACCCGGCGCGTGGTTACTGCGCCGCGCGATAGACTTCGATCACCTTCTTGCCGTCGTCCCCCGCCTTGCGCTGCCATTCGGCCAGCATGTAGTTGCCCACCTTGCGCAGGTCGGCGGTCAGTTGCTCCGACGGCTTGATGATCGACATTCCCTTGCCCTTCAACTGGTCGACGTACCAGCCGTTTTTTTCCTCCGACAGCTTCCAGCCACGCGTCTCCGCATCGGCGGCGGCCTTGAGCACCGCCGCCTGCGTCGGTTTGTCAAGCGCCTCGAAGGCCTTCACGTTGACGATCACCGCGTTCTTCGGAAGCCACGCCTGGGTGTCGTACCAGTTCTTGATGTGCTCGTACGTCTTGGAGTCGAAGCCGGTGGCGCCCGACGACATGTACGAGTCGATGACGCCGGTGGCGAGTGCCTGCGACACTTCCGCGGCCTGCACGGTGACCGGCTGCGCGCCAACCAGCTCGGCGATCTTCGACGTCGAGGGGCTGTACGCGCGCCACTTCAGGCCCTTCATGTCGTTGGCCGACGCGAGCGTCCGCTTGGTGTAGATGCCCTGCGGCGGCCACGGCACCGTGTACAAAAGCTTCATGCCCTGCTTCGCGAGCTTTTCGTTCAGCGCCTTCTTTGACGCCTTGTAGAGCTTAAGCGAATCGGCGTAGGACGTCGCGAGAAACGGAATGCCGTCGAGGCCGTAGAGCGGGTCCTCGTTCTCGAAATTGACGAGCAGGATCTCGCCGGCCTGCGCCTGTCCGCCCTGCACGGCGCGCTTGATCTCGGGGGCCTTGAACAGCGACGCGTTCGGATGCAGCTGGATCTTGAGCTTGCCGCCGGAGGCACGGTCGACGTCGGTTGCGAACTGCGCGAGGTTCTCGGTGTGGAAATTGGCCGCCGGATAGGCGGAGGGCAGGTCCCACTTGGTCTGCGCCCCAGCGGGCAACGCAATGGCGAAGCCGATCGCGGCGGCGATGGCGATGATTCGTTTCATCCGGGTTCTCCTGTCGGGCGCGGGGACGATGGCAGGCAGCGGAAGGCGCGCCATCACGACGATTTTTACCACAAATTGTGGCGCGAGTAACGGCGGGTGGAACCGGTCAGGCCCGCGTGGAACCAGGAGATGAGCTGCGCCGCGTCGAAAACCGGCAGTTCGATCGCGGCGGCGACCGCGTCACGATAGGGCGGCATGTTCGCGCATTCGAGCACGATCGCGCCCAGGTCATGGTGCGTGGCGACCAGCCGGCGGGCGGCCGCCACCACGTCGTCGGCCATCTGCCCGCGGTCGAGCTGTGTTGCGCCATGGCGGATCGTGCGGCCGAAGTAGCCGGTGGGGTCAACCCCTGCGACCGGGGTGAACGGATCCGCGCCCGCGGCCTCCAGGATCGCCGGCGACAATGCGGCGGCCGAGTACGTGACGATGCCCGCGCGTCGGTGGCGCGGCAGGCAGCGCTGGACGAGCGGCAGCTGCAACAGCGCCGACGTCAGTACCGGCACCTCCAACTCCGCGGCGAATTCGCGTTGCCAGCGCACCAGGAAGCCGCAGGTCGTCGCGATGCCGAGGCAGCCTTCCTCGACCAGGCGGTTGGCGGCCTGCACGAATCTTGGGAGCTGCGCGTTGTCACCGCGATGGACCACGTCGTCGACAAGCGCGCCGCTGACCGTCGCGTGCCGCACCGGAAACGCGAACGTTTCCGGCGCGCCGACGTCGCCCTTGATTCGCGGGAACGCCGTGTCGAGAGAGAGGATGCCGAGCATAGGGGATCGGGGGTTCCGCGGATTGACGATCAGAGATCGCGTGTGCCTGCGTATCCTGCATCGGGCGTTTGCGCTTCGTGCGCAGCGTTGCCCGGACTCGGAAAAAGCGATGGGAGCAAAGCCTTGACTGCCTGCCGCACGGTCTGAATGACGCTCGCCCAATCGCCTGGCGCGGATTGACGGATCAGTCGTGCCGTCGGGTACCAGGGGCAGTCCTCGCGATCCAGCATCCAGCGCCATTCGGGATTGAAGGGCAGCAGGATCCATACGGGCTTGCCCATCGCTCCTGCCAGGTGCGCGGCACTGGTGTCTACCGAAATGACCAGATCCATCAGCTCGGCGACCGCGGCCGTATCGGAAAAGTCCGCCAGCTCCCCGCCGAAGTGACGAAGGTTTGTTCCTGCCGCCAGGAGGGCCGCGTCCGCCGGACGAACTTCGGTCTGCAGGCTGACCCACTCGATTTCGTCAACGAGGAGGGGGAGGACCTCGGATAACGGGATGCTCCGCCTCTGGTCATTGCGGTGGGTCGCGCTGCCGCTCCATGCGAGTCCGATGCGTGGCCGCTTCCTTTCGCCGAGCCTGTTGCTCCACAGCGCAACCCGCCGGGGATCGCTTCGAATGTATGGAATGGCAGCGGGAATGCCTGGCAATCCGGGTTGCAACGCCAGCGGCAGGCTCATCAGCGGGCAGTGGTAATCGAAGTCGGGAAGACCGGCCCCATGCACAACGACTGCCGCCGCGCCATCGAGGTTGCGAAGCAGCGAACCGAGTGGCGGCTGAACCTCGACCTCGACCTTGGCGGCGAGGGCGGCGACCAGCTCGACGTAGCGACAGAACTGGAGCGTATCGCCCAGACCCTGCTCGCCGTGGAGCAGGATCGTCTTGCCATCCAGCGGGCATTGGCCGAGCCACAGCGGCTGCGCCAACGCGCGCCGGTGGCCGGCCCGCTGCTCCTCCTGCCAGCGCCATTCATGTTCCTTCCAGCCAAGCGCGAACTCGCCCAGCGTCAGGTAGGAGATCGCCAGGTTCCAGTGCGCCTTCGCGTCATTGGGATTCAACGCGATCGCCTTCCGGTAGCTCCCGATGGCCTCCTGATGGCGAAGCAGTTCGCCGAGCGCATTGCCGCGGTTGTAATGCGCGCTGGCGTAATCGGGCTTGAGGGCAATTGCCCGCTGATAGCTCTCCACCGCCTCGACGTGCCGCATCAGGCTGCCGAGAACATTTCCCCGATTGAAATGCGCGCTGGCAAAGTTCGGCTTGAGGGCGATGGCGCGATCGTAGCTTGCGAGTGCCTCGGCGTGGCGATCGAGTGCGCGAAGCGCGGCTCCGAGACTGTTCGATGCCTCGGCATGGTGTCGGTTCGTGGCGATCGCGAGCGACAACAGGTCCGTGGCTTCCTGGGGGCGTGCGGTCTGCAGCGCGATGACACCCAGCAGGTGCAGCGCGTCGAAATAGCGGGGCCTCGTTGCCAGTGCCTGGCGACACAAGCGCTCCGCTTCGGCAACGTCCCCGCGCTCGCGGGCGGAGAACGCGCGCGACATCAGCTGCGGAAGGGGAGGCGTTCCCGCTTTCATCTTGGGCTGTGCTCCGGACGAGGGATGCGAAGGAACGGAGCTGCGCATGCTCCTGGACACCGACGACGGGCCGCGAGCCCCCAGTGTCCTGATTCTGCACGAAATCGAGCGGGTTCGCTGCGCGGAGGGCGGCGCGACGTGCGCTGCTCGCCTGCTTCGGACGAGGTGCGGCAGCGAATGCCGGAACCGTGTGCAAAGGCGGTGGAAAGCCCGGTCATGGGAGGCGACATTTCGCGTCTGGCATACTCCAAAGAGGGGTCCCCAACAGCTGCGTGCGGCGTGCCAGGACGCTTTAAGCCGGGTCGGGGAAAAATTGTCGAAGGCCAGAACCCGATTCCGTGTGTCGACATTGTCCGGACACGTGAAAGCAGTGAAAACAATGGCATATGGAAGCAAATGGCAGTTCTGGATCGACCGTGGCGGCACGTTCACCGACATCGTCGCCCGCCGGCCCGACGGCACCCTGACCACCCACAAACTGCTCTCCGAAAATCCGGAGCGCTACCGCGACGCCGCCGTGGCGGGCATCCGGCAGTTGCTGGGTGTCGCGCCCGGGGCGCCGGTCGCCGCGGCGCTGATCGACGCGGTGAAGATGGGCACGACGGTGGCCACCAACGCGTTGCTCGAACGCAAGGGCGAACGCACGGCACTCGTCATCAGCGCCGGTTTCGGCGACGCGCTGCGCATCGGCTACCAGAACCGCCCGAAGCTCTTCGTGCGCCGCATCGAATTGCCGACGCTGCTGTACGAGCGCGTCATCGAGGCCGGCGAGCGCATCGGCGCGCACGGCGACATCGTGCGGCCGCTCGACCTGGCTGCCGCCAAGGTGGACCTCATGTCTGCATACGCGGACGGCATTCGCGCCGTGGCGATCGTGCTGATGCACGGCTACCGCTATCCGCAGCACGAGCAGGCGCTGGCCGGACTGGCGCGCGCAATCGGCTTTCCGCAGGTGTCGGTGTCGCACGAAGTTAGTCCGCTGATGAAGCTCGTGTCCCGTGGCGACACGACGGTGGTCGATGCCTACCTGTCACCGATACTGCGTCGTTACGTGGGTGAGGTGGAGCGGGAGTTGACCGGCGAGGGACGTCATGCGTGCCCGATCCGCCTGCAGTTCATGCAGTCGAGTGGCGGCCTGACCGACGCGCAGCTGTTTCAGGGCAAGGACGCCATCCTGTCGGGTCCGGCGGGCGGCATCGTCGGCGCCGTGGAAGTGTCGCGGCTTGCCGGATTCGATCGCATCATCGGCTTCGACATGGGCGGCACGTCGACCGACGTCACCCACTGGGCCGGCGAATACGAGCGCGCGTTCGTCACCGAGGTCGCCGGCGTGCGCTTGCGCGCGCCGATGATGAGCATCCACACGGTGGCCGCGGGCGGCGGATCCATCTGCACGTTCGACGGTGCCCGTTTTCGCGTCGGCCCCGAATCGGCGGGTGCCAATCCCGGTCCCGCCGCCTATCGCCGGGGCGGGCCGCTGACGGTGACCGACTGCAACGTGATGGTCGGCAAGCTCGACCCGGACCTGTTCCCGCCCGTGTTCGGCCGCGGTGGCGATGAATCGCTGGATGCCGACGTCGTGCGCGCGAAGTTTGTCGAACTCGCCGCCGACGTGGTGGCGAGGACGGCGCGTGCGCGCAGCGCCGAGGAAGTGGCCGACGGTTTCCTGAAGATCGCCGTCGAGAACATGGCCAACGCCATCAAGCACATCTCGGTGCAGCGCGGCTACGACGTCACCGAGTACACGCTGTGCTGCTTCGGCGGCGCGGCCGGGCAGCATGCCTGCCTGGTCGCGGACGCGCTGGGCATGACGCGCGCGTTCATCCATCCGCTCGCCGGCGTGCTGTCGGCGTACGGGATGGGGCTCGCCGACGTGCGCGCGCTGCGCCAGCAGGCGGTGGAGGCGGCGCTGTCGCAAGCCGCGCTCGACGCGACGGACGATGCGTTCGCGCGGCTCCTCGCCACGGCACGCGCAGAAGTGGAACGCCAGGGCATTCCGTCCGCGCGCATCGACTGCCGCCGCACGTTGCACGTGAAATACGACGGCACCGACACGACGCTCGAGATTCCGGTGACGGCATCGGTGCCGCCGATCGTGGCCGAGTTCGAGCGCCGCTACGGCCAGCAATACGGCTTCCTGATGCCGGGCAAGGCGCTCGTCATCGAGGCGATCGCCATCGAGGCGATCGGACGCAACGAATCCGCGGCGGACTTGCAGCCGGAGTTCGCGCCGCGCGACGGTCCGCTGCGTCCCTTCAAGACGAACCGCGTCTACACCGGCGGCGCGTTTCGGGACGCGCATGTGTACGACCGGGGCGACCTGCGTCCCGGCGATACCATCGCCGGGCCCGCGGTGATCCGCGAGCGGAATGCGACGACGGTGATCGAGCCGGGGTGGCGCGCGACGCTGACGCCGCGCGACCACATGGTGCTCGAACGCGTCGAGGCGGCGCAGCGCATCCACGCCATCGGCACGACCGCCGATCCTGTGCTGCTCGAAGTGTTCAACAACCTGTTCATGGCCATCGCCGAACAGATGGGCGTAACACTTGCCAACACTGCATACTCGGTCAACATCAAGGAGCGCCTCGATTTTTCATGCGCGCTGTTCGACGCGCAGGGCAACCTTATCGCCAACGCGCCGCACATGCCGGTCCACCTGGGGTCGATGGGGGAATCGGTGAAGACGATCATCGACCGCCGGGCGGGCACGATGCGTCCCGGCGACGTGTTCGTGCTCAACGCGCCCTACAACGGGGGCACGCACCTGCCGGACGTGACGGTGATCGCACCGGTGTTCCTCCCGTCACTCCAAAGCTCGCCCGGCGAAAAGGCAGAGTCCGTTCCGTTGGTGACGCCAGGAACAGGTGCGGGAGCGGATCCCCTCGTCGCACGGGAGGGGGGAGGGGCAGGGGGTGAGGGGCCCGTCCCCGAATTCTTCGTCGCGTCGCGCGGCCACCACGCCGACATCGGCGGCATCACGCCCGGCTCGATGCCGCCTGACTCGCACCACGTCGACGAGGAAGGCGTGCTGCTCGACAACGTGCAGTTGGTGGCGCAGGGACGCTTTCTCGACGCCGAGACGCGAGCGATCCTTGCTTCCGGGCGGTATCCGTCGCGCAACGTCGCGCAGAACATGGCCGACCTGCGCGCGATGATCGCGGCGAACGAA
>JBDTNR010000106.1:0-8981 GCA_039933655.1 Betaproteobacteria bacterium
GCGTGTCCACCGTGTCGAACAGCGGTTCCTTGTCTTCCTGGTTGTCCTTGTTGTACGTCAGCGGCTGTGCCTTCATGAGGACCAGCAGCGCCATCAGGTGGCCGATGACACGCCCGCTCTTGCCGCGCACGAGTTCGGGCACGTCGGGGTTCTTCTTCTGCGGCATGATCGAGCTGCCCGTGCAAAAGCGGTCGGCGAGATCGACGAACGCGAATCGCGGGCTCGACCACAGCACGAGCTCTTCGGAAAAGCGCGACAGGTGGATCATGATCAGCGCCGCCGCGGCTTCGAATTCGATCGCGAAGTCGCGGTCGCCGACGGCGTCGAGCGAGTTGGGACAGAGCGAATCGAAGCCCAGCTCCTTCGCCACGCGCGCGCGATCGATCGGGAACGACGTGCCTGCGAGCGCCGCGGCGCCGAGCGGCAGCCGATTGACGCGCCCGCGGCAGTCGGCCAAGCGTTCCGCGTCGCGCGCGAACATCGCGTCGTAGGCGAGCAGATGGTGGCCGAACGTCACCGGCTGCGCGACCTGCAGATGCGTGAAACCCGGCATGATCGTGTCGGCGTGCTGCTCGGCCAGGTCGATGAACGCGCGGCGCAGCGCCGTCAGCTGCGCGGCGAGCGCGTCGATCGCCCCACGCAGCCACAGTCGCACGTCGGTGGCCACCTGGTCGTTGCGCGAGCGACCGGTGTGCAGGCGCTTGCCGGCATCGCCGACCAGCGACGTCAGGCGCTTTTCGATGTTGAGGTGGACGTCCTCCAGGTCGATCGACCAGACGAACCTGCCCTCGGCGATCTCGGCGCGTATAGCGGCGAGGCCGCGCTCGATGTCGGCTAAGTCCGGCGCGGAGAGGATGCCGACGGCCGCGAGCATTCGCGCATGCGCGAGCGAGCCGCTGATGTCGGCATCGGCCAGCCGCTGGTCGAAGGCGACCGACGCGGTGTACCGCTTGACCAGGTCGCTGACCGGCTCGGAAAAGCGACCCGACCAGCCTCCGGTGGTATCGGCGACAGCGGGGGGCGTCTTGGCGTCGGACATGGCGTTTTTTCTTGCGCCGGCGGCAACGCTTGCCGACAATGGTCACCGGGGAACCCAAAGGGCGCGGCACCTCGTCGCCTCCGGCGCGACGGGCCGGCAAAGCCGGAATCCGCGATTCAAAGCAGCAGCGCACGACAAGACGGCAGCGCGGGTTGGCGGACGGGCATGATGCTTGCATGCCCCCAGCTATCATGCAGTCGATTATAAGACAAAACGCCAATCGTTCCGTTTTGCCCGACTTCCGGAACCTGGGAACGATCCTGCGCATCCTGGTGGCGGTCAACGCCGGGGCCGTGCTGTACGTGTTCGCGCGGGCGCCGTCGCCGTCCGCGATGTTCGACGAGTGGACGGCCGCGACGGCTGTTGTCGAGCCCTACCTGTTCCTGGTGCTGGCCGCGCTGTGGCTGGCGTCGCCCCGCCTGACGCGCCTGCCGTTCTCCACCGGGGCGATGTTGGTCGCGCTGGTCACGGTGCTGGCGGGAATGGCGTGGTTCGAGATCGCGCTGCTTTTGCGTCCGCAGCCCGGCATCGTGCTGCTGATGTGGCTCGTCTGGGCATTGCTCGCGACAGGCGCGTTGCTCCTCTATTTCCAGTTGCGCTCGCGCGCGCTTTCACCCGCGATCACCGAGGCGCGGCTGCAGGCGTTGCAGGCGCGCATCCGTCCGCACTTCCTGTTCAACAGCATCAACGCAGTGCTGTCGCTCGTGCGCGGCGATCCCGCGCGCGCCGAGGAGGCGCTGCAGGACATGGCCGATCTCTTTCGCGTGCTGATGCGCGACAACCGCGATCTCGCGCCGCTCGCCGACGAAGTCGAGCTGTGCCGCCAGTACCTGGAGCTCGAACAGCTGCGCCTCGGCGAGCGCCTGCGCGTGGACTGGAACGTGAAGAGCATGCCGGGGGACGCACTCGTTCCACCGCTGATGTTGCAGCCGCTCCTGGAGAACGCCGTCTATCACGGCATCGAGCCGTCGAGCGAGCCGGGTGTGGTTTCGATCAACCTGTTCCTGACGCGCGGCGAAGTTCACGCAATCCTTAAGAACCCGTATCGCGCACAGGGCGGCCGCCACCACTCGGGCAACAAGATGGCGCTCGCGAACGTGCGTGAGCGGCTCGCGCTGCACTTCGACGCTGAAGCGAGCCTTGCATCGCGGGTGACCAAGGATAGCTACGAAGTGCACATCCGCATTCCCTATCGCACTGCCAAGCCCCATGTCGGGGCGGATCGCCCGGCGGGTGCGGCGTCGCCTGCCGGCCCGCGCAAGGCCAGTGGCGTGGGCGGCCGCGGTCCCACAGTTCGCGTGCTCCATTTCACATAAGGCGTCCCATGACCGAGCCACCGCTGCGCGTGCTGATCGTCGATGACGAGGCGCCCGCCCGCCGCCGCCTGCACGACCTCCTGGACGACTGCAGCGCCGCGTTGCCGATCACCGTGATCGGCGAGGCGCAGCACGGACGCGAGGCGCTCGACCTGTTGCAGAGCGCGCCCGCGGACCTCGTGCTGACCGACATCCACATGCCCGACATGGACGGCATCGAACTCGCGCGCCACCTGCTGAAGCTGCCGCACCCGCCGGTCGTCATCTTCACGACGGCGTTTCACGAGCACGCCGTGCAGGCGTTCGAGGTCAACGCCGTCGATTACCTGATGAAGCCCGTGCGCGTGCAGCGCCTTCTGGGCGCGCTGCAGAAAGTGCCGCGGCTCAAACCCGTCACTGCCGAGAAACTTGCGCAGCTACCGGCGTCCTCCCGGCGCTTCCTGTCGGTCACGGAGCGGTCGCGCGTGGTACTGGTGCCGCTCGAGGACATCGTCTATCTCAAGGCCGAGCTGAAGTACATCACGATCCGCACCTCGCAGCGCGAGTACCTGCTCGAGGAATCGCTGACCAAGCTCGAGGGCGAGTTCGGCTCGCGTTTCGTTCGCGTGCATCGCAACTGCCTCGTCTCCCGCGACTTCATCCGCGGCTTCGAGCGGCGCGTCAACGGCGACGGCGATTCGCACTGGGAAGTGCTCCTGTCCGGCGTGCCCGAAACGCTGCCGGTGTCCCGCCGTCAGCAGTTTGTCGTGCGCGATGTCGGAAGAGTAAGTGTGTAGATAAGGCAGAAGGGGTCGCCGGCCTAACGGCGCGACCCCTTGGAAAAATCGACGCTGCTGACTGCCTGGTGTGATTGTAGATAAGAGAAGGGGTCGCAGGCCTAACGGCGCGACCCCTTGGAAAAATCGACGACGCTGACTGCCTGGCGACAAGCTGGAGTGGGGCAAATCGCGGGCGGAGCCCGACGATTTGCTCTGGAAACGGCGGTTAGCCGCGTGCCGGAGCGGGCAGCCGCGCCGAAGCGGGCAACTGCACGGTAGCGGGCACCCGCGCCGAAGCGGGCAACTGCACGGTAGCGGACGACTGCACAGTAGCGGGCAACTGCAACGTCGAGGGGGGATGCACGACCCCGGGTGACTGCACGAAGGGGCTACACTTCGCCTTTTCGCCCCCGCCACCTCCCCCCAATGCGCACACTCGTCTGCGGTTCGCTGGCCTACGACACCATCATGGTGTTTCCCGACAAATTCGCGCGGCACATCCTGCCCGGGCAGGCGCAGGTGCTCTCGGTGTCGTTCCAGATCGGCGAGATGCGGCGGGAGTGGGGCGGCTGCGCGGGCAACATTGCCTACAACCTGCAGCACATCGGCGGCGAGCCGGTCGTGATGGCGACGATCGGCGACGACGGCGTCGACTACCGCGAGCGACTCGACGCGTTCGGCATCGCCGTCGACGGCGTGCGCCACGTTCCCGGCGCCTACACGGCGCAGGCGTTCATCATCAACGACCTGGACGACAACCAGATCACCGCGTTCCACCCCGGCGCGATGAATTTCTCGCACCAGAGCCGCGTCGCCGACGTCGCGGATATCGGCCTCGGCATCATCTCGCCGGATGGCAAGGACGGCATGCGCTCGCATGCCGAGCAGTTCGCGCAGGCGGGAATCCCGTTCGTGTTCGATCCGGGCCAGGGGATGCCGCTCTTCGACGGCCCCGAACTGCTGGCGATGATTGCGCAGGCGCGCTATGTCGCCGTCAACGACTACGAGGGCCGCATGCTGACGGAGCGCACCGGCATGCCGCTCGCGGGCATCGCGGAAATGGTCGATGCACTCATCGTGACGCTCGGCGGCGATGGCTCGGTCATCCATGCGGGCGGCACGACCTACGCGATACCGCCGGCGACGCCGACGGCGGTCGTCGATCCGACCGGCTGCGGCGACGCCTATCGTGCCGGGCTGCTGTACGGCATCGCGCAGGAATGGGACTGGGAACGCGCCGGCGGCTTGGCGTCCGTGCTGGGCGCAATCAAGATCGGCTCGCGTGGCGCGCAGAACCACGCCGTCAGCCGGGAGTCGGCCGACGCGCTGTATCGCGCGACGTTCGGCACGCACCTGTGGTGACCGGCCGGGCGGCATCGCGACGATGACAGTGAGCCGCGCGGCGACCAACCCGCTGCCGGTGCGCTGCTATCGGTGGACGCGCACCTGCGTTCACGTACTGGCGGGTGTGGCGACGACGATGTTCGTGTTCCCGCTGGTCAGCGACAAGCGCCGCCGCCACTTGGTCAAGCGGTGGAGCGGGCGCCTGCTGCGGATCCTCCGCGTCGAGACGCGGATTGAGGGCAGCCTGACGGGCGGCCATGGCAACGTGATGGTCGTCGCCAATCACATTTCGTGGCTCGACATCTTCGTGCTGAACGCGCACCACCCGGTGCGTTTCGTCGCGAAGTCCGAACTCGCGAAATGGCCGGTGGTGTCGCAGATGATCCGCGGCGCCGGCACCGTGTTCATCGAGCGCGAGCGGCGCCGCGACACGCATCGCGTCAACCACCAGATGGCGCGCGTACTCGCCAACGGCGACGTGGTGGCAATATTTCCCGAGGGCACGACCACCGACGGCACCGACATGCTGCCGTTCAGGAGCTCGCTGCTGCAGCCGATCGTCGAGGCGGAAGGGCACGTGCAGCCGGTGGCTATTCGCTACCGGACGCCGGAGGGCGAGCATTCGCTGGCGCCCGCCTATGTCGGCGATACGTCATTCGCCGAATCGTTCTGGAGCGTGTGCGGCGCCCGTTCGTTGACGGTGCACCTGATCGCGCGGCCCGCATTGCCGGCGCGGTCCGGTCACCGGCGCGAACTCGCGCGCGCCGCGGAGGCGTCTATCCGAACGGCTTTGGCTGGATGGGAGACCGCGAAGGCACCTGATATACGCGACGATCCGGCAGCCTGATGCCCGTCAGCGTGCCCCCCCACAGGCACCCCGAATCGAGCATCAGCACGTTGGGCGCGAGCAGCAGCTCAAGCGTCGACCAATGGCCGGTGACGATCGTCGTGGATCCCGAGCGGCGTTCCGGATGCGCGAACCACGGCAGGAAACCCTCCGGCACGTGCTCGGGCCCGCGCTTTTCCGAGAGTTCCATCGTGTCGTCGGCGGTGCAGAAGCGCAGCCGCGTGCACGCATTGACAATCGCGCGCAGCCGGTCGTAGCCTGTAAGGTCCGGCGACCACCGGCGCGGCTCGTCGCCATACAGCACGCCCAGGAATTCGTGCGCTTCGCTGCTCGCGAGCATCGCCTGCACTTCGCCTGAGAATGCGACCGCGTCGGCAACGGTCCACGACGGGAGGAATCCTGCGTGGACCATCGCGATGCCGCCTTCGGTGACGACGAGCGGCCGCGCGGTCAGCCAGCCGACCAGAGCGTCGCGGTCCGGCGCGGCGAGAATGATGTCGAGCGTGTCGCCGCGATGCGGCTTGCGGTGACCGGCGGCGATCGTCAGCAGGTGGAAGTCGTGATTGCCAAGCACCGTGACGGCGGCATCGCCGAGCGCCATCACTTCGCGCAGTACCGCGAGCGAATCGGGTCCGCGGTTGACGAGGTCGCCGACGAGCCACAGCCGATCGCTGCGCGGCGAGAATCCGATGAGGTCGAGCAGTTCGCAGAACTCGGCGTGGCAGCCCTGGATGTCGCCGATCGCGTAGAACGCCATTTCGAAACCGTCGGGTGCGTCGCCGCGCCGCTGTTAGAATTGACGCGATTCTAACGTATTCGCTGCGTGTCTCATCCCCTCAACGCCCCGCAACGCGAGGCCGTTCGCTACTGCGACGGCCCGTTGCTCGTGCTCGCGGGGGCCGGCAGCGGCAAGACGCGTGTCATCACCGCCAAGATCGCCCACCTGATCGAGCAGGGTGTCGCCCCGGCGAGCATCGTCGCCATCACGTTCACCAACAAGGCCGCGCGCGAAATGCGCGAGCGGGCGACCGCGCTGCTCAGGATGCAGGGCAAGGGCGAACTCGCCGGCAGGGTCGCGATCTCGACATTTCACGCGCTGGGCTTGCGGATCCTGCGCACCGAAGCGAAAGTGATGGGCCTGAAGCCCGGTTTCTCGATCTTCGATCCGGCGGACCTCGAAGGCATCGTGGCGGATCTCATCGCCACCGCCGACCGCGGCCGCGCGCGCGCGGCGCAATGGAAGATCAGCGCGTGGAAGAATGCGCTCGTCGGCCCGGCCGAGGCGCTGAAGACGGCGGGCAACGACGACGAACTGGCCGCGGCGCGCGCGTACGCCAATTACGACGAGACGCTCGCGGCCTATCAGGCGGTCGACCTCGACGACCTGATCGTGCGCCCGCTGGCGCTTCTGGAGTCCGATGCCGAGGCCGCGCAGCGCTGGCAGGCGCGGTGCGCGCACGTGCTCGTCGACGAGTACCAGGACACCAATCCGGCGCAATACCGTCTGCTGCGCGCGCTGGTGGGCGAGAAGACGCCGTTCACGGCGGTCGGCGACGACGATCAGGCGATCTACGGCTGGCGGGGTGCGACGGTCGACAACCTGGCGCTCCTTCCGCGCGATTTTCCGGGATTGAAGGTCGTCAAGCTCGAGCAGAACTACCGGTCGACCGTGCGCATCCTGCGTTCGGCGAATTCGCTGATCGGCAACAATCCGAAGCTCTTCGACAAGCGCCTGTGGAGCGACCTGCCGACCGGCGACACGATTCGCGTGACGCCGGCTGCCGACGACGAGGCGGAAGCGGAAATGGTGCTGCACCGGATCTCGGCGCTCAAATTCGAGCGGCGCGCGAAGTATTCGGATTTCGCGATCCTCTACCGCGGCAATCATCAGGCGCGCGTCTTCGAGACCGCATGCCGCGCGCAGGGCGTGCCGTACGACATCTCGGGCGGCCAGTCGCTGTTCGACAAGACCGAGGTCAAGGACATCGTCGCGTACCTGCGGCTCATCGCCAACGACGACGACGATCCCGCTTTCCTGCGTGCGGTCACGGCGCCGAAGCGCGGCATCGGGCAGACGACGCTGTCGCGCCTTTCGGGAATCGCGACCGCACGGGGCGAGAGCCTGTTCGCGGCGGTGTTCGCCCCTGAATTGCAGGACAGGATTCCCGCGCGCCAGTTCGAGACGCTGCAGGAATTCTGCGCGCTGATCAACGGACTGCGCGGCCGCGCCGAGCGCGAGCCTGCCGGCCGCCTGCTCGACGAGCTGCTGGCGGCGACGCGGTACGAGGCGTGGCTCGTCGACACGCTCGACAAGCGCGATGCCGAGGCCCGCACCAAGAGCGTGCGCGACCTGACCGACTGGCTGGGACGCAAGGGCGAGGCCGACGAGCGCAACCTGCTCGAGCTGACGCAGATGATCGCGCTGATCACGATGCTGGAGGGCCGCGACGGCGAGGGACCGGAGGCGATACGCCTGTCCACGCTGCACGCGGCGAAAGGCCTCGAGTTTCCGCATGTGTTCCTCGTCGGGCTGGAGGAGGGCATCCTGCCGCATCGCGAGCGCGTGGAAGCGGGCGACGTCGACGAGGAGCGGCGGCTCATGTATGTCGGCGTCACGCGCGCGCAGCAGAGCCTGCACCTGTCGTGGTGCCGCACGCGCAAGCGCGCGGGCGAGCGTTCGACGTGCCAGCCGTCCCGCTTCATTGGCGAGCTCGCGCAGCAGGATCTGCGCCATGCCGACGCGCCGCTGCCCGCCGATGAAGCGGCGAAGGAAAAGGCGGCCGGTTCCGAGCGTTTGAAGTCGCTGAAGGCGGCGCTCGGCCGCTGACACCACCCGTCGCGCGCTCGCGCGCGAACGCCTCGAGCCGGATGTCGGGGGCGAGCGGCCGCGGCGTCCTCACTTGCATCGGATCATCTTCACCAGGACATCCGCGGTGGCGGCCATTGCCGCGATGATCCCGCTGGCGCTGGCGATCGGCGTGCCGCCGGGCTACGTGGTGGCGTTCGCCGCCGCGTGCTACGGCTACTACATCCTGCCGACGTATCCATCCGACCTCGCGGCGATCCAGTTCGACCGTTCAGGCACGACGAAGATCGGCAAGTACGTGATCAACCACAGCTTCATCCTCCCCGGCCTGATCGGCGTGTTCAGTTCGTGCGTCGCGGGCTATCTGCTCGCCGCCGCCCGCGCAATGGTGTAGCGTTCCTCCACGCCGACCGCGACCGGCGCGTGCACGGGATTGGCAATGGCCAGCGATCGGGCGGGCATGGATGGGCAGGTACGCCGCATGGACGCCGCCACGGAGTACTACACGCCGGAGCGGTGCTACATCCTCGAGTTGTCGAACTCCGCGGACGACGCGGCGGTGTCCATCGCGCGCGCGCGGGTCCGGCCGGAGGTGACGACGCGCTGGCACCGCCTGCACGGTCGCCTTAGCGCTACGTCATCGTCGCCGGCCGCGGGCGCGTTGAAGTCGGCGACGGGCCCGCCCACGACGTGGAGCCCGGCGACGTCGTCCTGATTCCTGCCGGGTGCCGGCAGCGCATTGCCAACAGCGGCGCCGGCGATCTGGTCTTTCTGGCGATCTGCACGCCGCGCTTTCGCGTTGAAGCATACGAGGACGTCGATGCCGATCCCGTCCGTTGAGCTTTGCCGAAGTGCATGACCGATACTCCGT
>JBDTNR010000107.1:0-8906 GCA_039933655.1 Betaproteobacteria bacterium
TCATCGGTAGGCGCGTCCGCTGCCCTTGGGTGCACGCTGGTGCTGGTGCCCTGGGTGTCGGGGTATCACCGTCGGTTCCAGCCAATCAACCAAGGGAGAGGTCATGAAGCGTCCGCTGATTTTCGCCGCCACGGGAGTGGCATTTGCGTTGGCGATCGCCCCCGCTGCAGCGAAGAACGATCCGTTCAGCCCGCAGGCATGTGCCGTGCAGGCCGCAGGCCTGTACGGATTCCAGTGCAGTGGCGTTGCGTCCACCGGAGGGGCGCTCGAGCCCGTCACGTTCATCGGCACGGTGGAAGGCAGGGACGACGGCTTCTATGAGGGCTACGGTACGTTCAACTCGAGCCAGGGAACCGCACCGACGCACGTTGCGGGCTTTGCCACGTTCGGCGCCAACTGCTTCGGCCGTATTGCCTACACGACGAACGAAATACTGATCCCCGGGGGCGGCACGGTGCCGCTGCCGCCGCTGATCATCGACTTCGTACCGGTGAACAACTTTACCGAACTGCTGGGCGTTCCGGTTGCGCCGGGGCTCACCGGCGATTTCGTGCCTCGACTGACTTGCCGACTGGTACGGATTCGCTGAAGTACGCAGCGTGCGGACGGCGTCGGCGGTGATTCCGCCGGCGCCCGGGCGGCTGGCAAACCGGGCGGGATCCGCGCGGCGGGAAAGGGACAACGATGCCGATCGATCACTGCGTGGTCGCGGCGCATGGGCCATGGCTCGAGCAGATCGACGAAGTGGAACTGATCGGCGGCTGGGCCGAAGTCATGCTCGCCGCCGCCTTTGTCGCCCAGGCCGACACCCGCCGCTATCAGGTATACCTGACGAGTTACGACGCCGTGCAGGTCTTCGTGCAAAACAGGACGGGGCGGAGCTTCGAGATTCACGCGATGCCGGCCCGTGTTGGCATGCGCAAGTCCGCTGCAACCTGCGGTTACCGCGTCATCGCGCCGCGCGCCCTTGCGTTGCCATGACCCGCGAGCGAATGGGTGGTGCAGGGTGGCTCATGGGACGCGACGGCCCGTACCCCTGCGCCCGGCACCTGCCCGGTTGAAGTGCATCGCCTTACGCCGGATCGGCGCCAAGCCGCAGCTGCCTTCAGTCGAGCGCCGCGAGGATCGCCGCGCTTGCCGACGTGCCGATCCGGTTCGCGCCGGCCGCAAGCATTGCCTGCGCGTCGGCGAGCGTGCGGATGCCGCCCGACGCCTTGACGCCCACATCCGGACCCACGAGGGAGCGCATGAGGGCGACGTCGGCCACCGTCGCGCCACCGGCCGGATGAAACCCCGTCGACGACTTCACGAAGGCGGCGCCGGCCTTCACGGCGAGCCGGCAGGCAAGCCGCTTCTGCTCCTGGTCGAGCGCCGCCGTTTCGAGGATCACCTTCACCGGCACGCCGCGCGCCGCGCGCACCACGGCGGCGATGTCAGCAGCAGGGCCGGCGGCGTCGCCGCTCCGGAGCTCGCCGAAGTTCATCACCATGTCGATCTCCTGCGCGCCGTCGGCGATCGCCAACTCGACGGCACGCGCCTTCACTTCCGGCCGGTCGGCGCCATGCGGAAAGCCGACGACGCTGATCACCCGTGAATTGGTGCGCGCGAGTGCGTCCGCGGCGAGCGCCACCCAGCACGGCTGGACGCAGTAGTAGCCTACGTTCCACGTCCGCACGACGTCGGCGCCCGCGGCGATGTCCTGCGCGGTCGAGTCCGGCTTCAGCACCGAGTGGTCGAGCAAACGGGCGAGCTGTTGTCGCATCATCGTCATTTGGCGGGGCCAGCGCGCGCCTGCGCGATCCGTGCGGCGAGGTGCGCGTCGAGCTTCGCGGCGTCGGTGAACTCGGGCGTGGTGTCCGGCACGCCATGATAGAAAACGATGAACGCGGGTGTCGCCGTGCCCGTGAAGAGCCGCAGTTCGGTGTGCGGATAGTCGGCGAAGCGCGCGCGCGGCATCCGCACGTCCAGGACGCCCGCATTGGGTGTCGCCGGCAGGACGATCGTTTCGGCCTTGCTGAACGGGTCGATGCCGACGACGGCGAGCGATGCGTACGTTGCCGGGTCCGCGGCCACCCGCACGACGACCGTCGTCCGCGCCTCGTCGGGACCGCGAAGCACGGCCCACGCCAGCGCAACCCCGGGCGCGGCAAAGAGGTCCGAGCTGCCATGCGTGGTGCGTGGCGCATCGGCGGCGGTGGCAGCGCCGGCGAGCAGCGCGGCGATCGCGACGAGCAAGTGGCGCCGCATCATGACGTGCGCTCGGGAAGCACGGTCAGGGCGCCGGGCGCGAAACACAGGCCGACAACGGCGCCGTCGGCGATGTCCGCACCCGGCGCGCCTCCGCTACGTACGGCTTGCAACGTGACATCCGCGCATTGCAGCACATATTCGACCTTTTCTCCCAGGAACATCCGCGAGCGTACCGTCGCCTTGAGCGACGCGCCCGCGCCGGGCACGAGTTCCACTGCTTCGGGTCGCAGCACGAGCTTCACGGCCTCGCCGGCGGCGAAGCCCGAACCCGCCAGGTGCGCGCGCAGTTGCGTGCCCAATGCGGCGACGGTCGCCTCGCCATCGGCCACGGCGACGATGCGGCCCGGCACCAGGTTCACGCGGCCAACGAAGGTCGCGACGAATTCGCTCTCCGGGCGATGGTAGAGGTCTTCGGCCGTGCCGTCCTGCACGACGCTGCCCTGGTTCATCACGGCAATGCGGTCCGACACTGCCATCGCCTCCTCCTGGTCGTGCGTGACATAGACGGTGGTGATGGCGAGGCGGCGCTGCAGGTCGCGGATCTCCGTGCGCATCTGCACGCGCAGCTTGGCGTCGAGGTTCGACAGCGGCTCGTCGAACAGCAGCACGCGAGGGCGGATCACGATCGCGCGCGCGAGCGCGACGCGCTGCTGCTCGCCGCCCGACAACTGCCCGGAAAACTGCTGCTCGTAGCCCTTGAGCCCCACGAGCTGCAGCACGTCCCGGACGCGCTGCGCCGTCTCCCTGGCCGGCAGGCCGCGCACCTCGAGCCCGTAGGCGACGTTCTCGGCCACCGACAGGTGCGGGAACAGCGCGTAGTTCTGGAACACAAAGCCGATATTGCGCTGGTTGGTGGGCATGTGCGTCACGTCCTGCCCGCCGAACAGGATGCGGCCCGCGTCGGGCTGCTCGAAGCCCGCGATCATCCGCAACGTCGTCGTCTTGCCGCATCCGGAGGGGCCGAGCAGTGTCAGGAATTCTCCGGGCGCGACGTCGAGGCGCACGTCGCGCGCGGCGTAGACCTCACCCTTCACGCGGTGCGCGAAAATCTTCGATACGCCGTCGACGTGCACGCCGATCGTTTCCGTGGTCACGTCCGTCATCCTCCCAGCATGCTCGTCATCTGCCCGACACCCGGCGCCCGGAACCAGCGCAGCAGCCGGCCGATCAGCGCGATGACGACAAACACGATCGCGACGACCAGCACCGAGAACGCGGCGGCGGGACCGAGCGACAGCTCCGTCATGTTCTCGAGGATCTTCACGGTGATCAGCGTCCAGCTGATCGACACGAGGAAGATCGTCGCGCTGATCGCCGTCATCGAACGGATGAACACGACGCCCAGCCCGGCGAAGAACGCCGGCAGGATCAGCGGCAGCGTCACCCGGCGAAACGTCGTGCTGCTGCCCGCCCCCAATCCCTGCGAGGCCTCCTCGAGGCTCTTGTCGATCTGCTGCAGCAGCGCTACCGTGGCGCGGATGCCCGTGGGCCCGTAGCGGAAAACGTAGCACGCGACGATGATGAGCGCGGTCCCCGTCAGTTCGATCGGCGGATCGTTGAACGCGATCAGGTACGCGATGCCGACGATCGTGCCGGGCAGCGCGTAGTTGATCATCGACACCATTTCCATCGTGCGCCGGCCGGCGAATGCCTTGCGGGTGACGAGGTAGCCAAGCAGGATGCCGTAGAGGCCGCCGAGCGGCATCGCGAAGCCCGCGATGATCAGCGTGTCGCGGATCGCCTTCCAGCCTTCGGTGAAGATGACCTTGTAATGCTGCAGTGTCAGCGTGTGATTGGCGCCCAGCGCCTTCACCAGCGACGCGTACAGCAGCAATGCATAGAAATAGAGGATGACGACGGTGACCAGCGCGCAGGCGGCCAGCAGCGCGTAGCGGATCACCGGCGCGACGCTGTCGAAGGGCGTCTGGCCGGCGCCCTTGCCGGTGACGGTGACGTAGAACCGCCGCCCGACCCAGTAGCGCTGCAGCAGGAAGACGATCAGCGCGGGAAACAGCAGCATCAATGACAGGACGGCGCCGCCGCGCAGGTCGAACATGCCGGTGATCTGCAGGTAGGCCTGCGTCGGCAGCACCGGGAACTGGTTGCCGGCGAGGATCAGCGGCGTGGCGAAGTCGGCGAGCGACGCCGCAAACAGCAGCAGGAACGCGTTGGCGAGGCCGGGGATCGTCAACGGCAGCGTCACCGTCCGGAACACGCGCCAGCGCGACGCGCCCAGCGACAGCGCCATCCCCTCGACGTTGGAGTCGATCGCGGCGAGGATCGGCCGCAGCGTCAGGTACGCGATCGGGAAGTAGGTGACCGCCTCCGACAGCATCGTGCTGGTCAGCCCGTAGACGGTGACCCCTTTCAAGCCGAGCAGATCGTAGGTGATGAGGCCGCGCGGACCGAACGAGAAGATCATCGCGATCGCCGTGGTGAACGGCGGCGACACCAGCGGCAACAGGACGGCCACGTCAATCGCCGTCAGCAACCAGCGCGGCAGGCGGCAGCGCGCCGCGGTGAACGCGAACAGGAAACCGACGATCGTGCCGCCGATGCCGACGAGCAGCGCCAGCAGCAGGCTGTTCCAGAACGCGCGCACCTGATGCTTGTCGGTCAGGATCGTCAGCAATCCCGCCGCCGAGAACGTGCCCTGGTCGAAGAGCACGCGGCCCAGCAGCGTCGCCAGCGGATAGACGACGAACAGCGCGAGCAGCGCCCACAGCGCGAACACCGTCAGCGAGACGGCGGGGTCGCGGCGGAACGAGGCGAGGGGGGCTGGCATGGAGGAATTCCGTTGCCGGTCAGCGGGCCGCAGGTGACGCCTGCGCACGGCAACGGCCCAGGGGTCTCCCGCTCTCGCGTGGCGGGAGAGGGTCGGGGGGCGGATGAACCGACAGCTGCCTCGACCGGACGCGCGGAAAAGCCACTACTCGTTCAGCACTTCCGCGATCCAGCGGTCGACGATCCGCTTGCGGTTCGCACCGGCATACGCGGCGTCGATGGGGAAGATCTTGGTGCCCTTCAAAACGGCCGCGAGGCTGGGCTCGAGCATGACTTCGGGGCTCGCCGGCACGAAGTTGATCTTGTACTTGGCGAAATTGTTCTGCATCGCGGGTGACGTCGCCCAGTCGATCAGCTTCTTGCCGAGTTCCGGATTCTTGGCGCCCTTGAGCAGCGCGATGCCTTCGGCTGCGGTGCCGATGCCTTCGACCGGAAAGCTGATCACGACGTCGTAACCTTTGGCCTTGGTGTCGAGCGCGTCGACGATGAAGAAGATTCCGCCGCCCGCCTGGCCGAGCCCGACCGGAAGCGTGCCGCCGCCGCCGCTTTTCGTGTAGAGCTGCACGTTGGGGCGCAGCTTCTTCATGTACGCGAACGCCTTGTTCTCGTCGCGGCCGTTGACCTCGAGGATCGAGAAGATGCGGGTGACGGCGGTGCCCGACGTGCGCGCATCGGCCATCTGCAGCATGTTCTTGTAAGCCGGTGCTGTCAGGTCCTCCCACGACGCAGGCGGCTTCAGGTTGTTCTCCTTCAGAAACTTGGCATTGGTCATGAACACCAGCGGATCGTCGGCGATGGCGGTCCACAGTCCGTCGGCCTGCTTGAACCGCGGCGGCAGTCTCGCGAACGAAGGCGACTTGTACGGCTCGAACAGGCCTTCGTTGATGCCGGCGGCAAAGGTTTCCACTGGCCCGCCGAACAGCACGTCGACGCGCGGATTGTTCTTTTCCGCAATCACCCGCGCCAGTGCCTCACCGGAGGAGAAGCGGACGAAGTTGACCTTGACCCCGGTTGACTTCTCGAATTCCTCGAACATCGGCCGCGCCCAGTTCTCGGGCCAGATCGAGTAGACATTGACCGTGTCGGCCGCGAGCGCAGGCCAGGTAACGGCGGCGGCGAACACGGCCGCGACGCAGCGCCGCAGCCAGCGTGTGATGACATTCATGGCATTCCTCCTGAGACGAAACCGGCGCTGCGCTACGCCCCTTGATCGGGACGGTCGCAATCGAATGCACCGGGAACAGCGGACGACGGTACCCGATGGGTCCGGTACGCGTCAAATGCGGCGGATGCGATTGCCTTACAGCGGACACTTGCCCACGTAGCCGTCGGAGAGGTTCGATTCGTGATGCGGGGGCGCGACGCCCTGTCCGTCGAACACGATCGGGATCTGGCCTGGCGTTCCGAACTTGGCGTCGGCGCGCCGCTTGTCGTTGATGATGCGGAAGACGTTCCATTCATCGTGCGCGCCACGGCTGACCGTCGATGATGCACGCAGTGCGTAGTAGCGGCGGAACGTCGGTCTCGTGAGCCCGTTCTGGACGGCCTTCGCGAAGTCGGGATCGGCCGCCACGCGCTTGTCGAAGTACGCGTCGAGTTTCGCCATGTCGTTGGTGCCGTCGAAGCCGAAGTAGCGCGCGAAGTCCTGCGGACCGGCGAAGTAGGCGGCGTCGAAATCGCCGAGGCCGTCCGCGCCTTCGAGCACCGCGGTCCACATCACCATGTACTCGCTGCCGCCGGCGCCCTTCGGCAGGTCCGCGTCGGGCGTGCCGGGATTCAGGACCCAGATGTACTCCGCGCCGAAACGCTTCTCGACCGCCTGCCTGACCGACTCGGCAACCTCCTGGTTGATCTTGAAGTTGCCGCCGCCCGAAGCGCTCAGCGGGACGCTCAGGTACACGACCGCCTTGCCGGCCTTGCGCTGCTCGGCGATGACCTGCCGGACTTTATCGATCTTCGCGTCGATCGCTGCCCGGTGGTCGTCGTTCATGCAGTAGCAGAGTCCGACCCTTGCACATTCGGTGACTTTGGCGGCCAGTGCCGGCGACGCGCAGGTGGCCATCGCGAGGGCTGCCACGAGCATTGGGAGGCGGCGGGCGGGCGGCATGGCGAGACTACTGACGTGGGTACGAACGGCGCCGGCACGGCAGGCGGCAGGTGGTTTCCGTACGCGATGAGCGAAGGGCCACGGTACTGCAAGCCCGCGCGCGGCGTCAATCGACATTGTCCAGCCTCCACGACTGCATCCAGCGCGGGCACGCCGCCGTACATCCTCCTGCAGTCCTGTCGTTCCCCGTCCACAAAGCCATGGAGATACCGATGCGCAAGTTCTTTCCCGTATTCGCCGTTCCCGCTGTCCTCCTGTCGCTGTCCGCCGCGGCGCAGACCATGGACGTCCCCGAGCCGGTCCGCGTGCCGTCCGGGCACACGATGGCGATGAAGGCGCTCGGCGTCGGCGAGCTCACGTACGAATGCAAGGCCCGCGCCGCCGACGCGACGGCGTTCGAATGGGTGTTCGTCGGACCGGTCGCCAAGCTGACGGACACGGCGACGAACCGGGAGGTGGGCAAGTATTACGCAGGCCCGACGTGGGAATCCACGGACGGCAGCAAGATCACCGGCAAGCAGGTCGCGATCGTGCCGGCCGCCGCCGGCAACATTCCCCTGCAGCTCGTCAAGACTGATCCGGCGATGGGCAGCGGTGCGCTGGCGGGCATCACCTATATCCAGCGCGTGAACACCAGAGGTGGCGTCGCGCCGGCAGACCCGTGCGCGGCGACGTCGGCGGGGATGAAAAAGCAGGTGCCGTACCAGGCCGAATACGTTTTCTACCGGATGTAACGCCGTCCTGCGTCACCTCGCGGTGGGCGGTGGGCCGCGGGCCTTGGCATTGCGGCGGCGCCGCCTTCCCGCTCATGCGGCCGGGTGCGCGCGTTGTCACGGGGTGCGTGTCACGCGAACGAAATCGACCGCGCGCGGCGCCGTGATCGCGGCAATTCGTGCAATCGGCGCTTGACGGACGCTTTGGGGAGGGCGCTCAATACGTGCATTGGCCGCACTGTCCGGAGATCGCGATGCCCATTCGATCGTTGCGCACCATCGTCGCCAAGCAGTCGCCGGTGACGGTACCCAAATCGGCGACGGTCCGCGAGGCGTCGCGCACGATGCAGCAGCACAACGTCGGCGCGCTGCTCGTCGTCGACGGTACGCGCCTCGTCGGCATCTTCACCGAGCGCGACGCGCTGTTCCGCGTGCTCGCCGACGGCCGCAATCCGGAAACGACGCGCGTGTCCGACGTGATGACGACGCAGCCGCAGACGATCCATCCGGACGAGCCGTTCGTGTCGGCGCTGCGCGTCATGCACAAGGGGCGCTTTCGCCACCTCCCCGTCGTGGAGTTCGATCGGCCGCTGGGCATGGTGTCGGTCCGTGACGCGCTCGACGACGACCTCAACGCGCTGCGCACCGTCCTCGAGCAGCAGGAAGACTCGCTGTACTGAGCGCTCGCGGCAGCCGCTCGCTGCGGCTGTGCACGGATCCTTGCTGAGCGTCAGGCCGCTCGCGAAGTGCCGCGCAGGTCGAACGCCGCCTTCAACCGTCGCGCGCCGAGCGACGCAAGCACTTCCCCCGCGGCGCGCTGCCCGCTTTCCACCGCGCCGTTCAGATAGCCCTGCGAGTCGATCGACGTGTGCTCGCCCGCGAAATAGACGTGGCCGGACGGCTCGCCTTCGACGCCGTAGAACGACGTGTACTGGCCGGGGCGGATCAGCGCATAGGAGCCGTGCGACCACGGGTTGCGGTCCCAGGCGTTGCGGATCACGCGCCCGTTCCATTGCGCGTCGCTGCCCGGCGCCGCGCGCGCGAGCGCGGAG
>JBDTNR010000108.1:0-8863 GCA_039933655.1 Betaproteobacteria bacterium
GGAAGCGAAGAACCGCAACGTCTTCTCCGGCATCGGCAACATGGATATCGTGCCGGAAGCGCAACCCAACTCGATCGTGTGAAAATCGGGCGGCGGGCCGCTGGGCGGCCGCTTGCACGATTCTCACCCGGTGGAAACGAAACAGGGAGCCCGACAACGGCTCCCTGTTTCGTTTCCGAACTGCGGGCAGCGAAGAAGACTTCTGGCGGCCACGCGCTTTCTTCGAGGAAAGCGCCACCGGGCGCGTCGATCACAGGTTGCTACGCGCTCCATTCGATAGCGAGCTGCATGCGTGCCGACAGCCTCCGGCGGTTATCGCGCCATGCGCGACCCCGGCCGGCACCATCGACCAAGGCGAATTGATCAGCACGCAAAACTCGACCGCAGATTGCAGCCAAGCGGCCCGCATGACGCGCGTTGCCGACTGGCCGCGCTGCGGCTAATGGTACGTCTGGCCGGGTGGGGCGCAGCCAAAGGCGCGCAGCGCGCATCCGCGTGGACTGACGGGCTGCCGGCGCGCTGATACCACGCGCGGCAGAGTGGTCCAAGAAGGCAGCGACGCGCCTCGTGCCGATTTCATGCGAAAGGCACCTGGGCGCCCAAAGCTTTCCGCTCTGGCATCAATCGGTGGCAAAATGCGATCACATGACGCTTTTCCATGTGATCGCATTTTGACGCCAACATCCATTCTCCTGCATCAGAAATCACGCGTGCTCGAACTCGGTTTCGCGGATGGGCACGTGTTTCGCCTGCCGTACGAGTTCCTGCGCGTCTACTCGCCGTCCGCCGAGGTGCGCGGCCACGGCCCGGGCCAGGAAACGCTGCAGGTCGGCAAGAAGGACGTGACGATCAACGAGTTGGAGCCGATCGGCCACTACGCGGTACGGCCGGTATTTTCCGACGGTCACGATACCGGCATCTATTCGTGGGACTACCTGCAGGAACTGGGGCTGCACCAGGACGAGATGTGGCAGCGCTACCTCGAGCGGATGGCCGCGGCGGGCGCCCGCCGCGAACCGGCGTGACCCCCGCGACGACATGAACACTTACGCGGCCATCGGGCTCGGCACCGTGGCGCTGATCGCCGCCGCGGCGCTGTTCGTCGCCGGGCAAACCGTGCTGGCAGGGATTGCGCTCGCCATCGGCCTCGTCTTCGATGTGCTGTTCGTGTTCGCCCTCCGGAACGCGGGCGCCGCGCGCGAGAAAACGTAATGGAAGACCGTACGCAGTTTGGCTACGAAGAGGTGTCGCCGCAGGAAAAAACGCGCCGCGTGCGGGGCGTCTTCGACTCGGTCGCGCGCAGGTACGACATCATGAACGACGTGATGTCGGGCGGCCTGCACCGGCTGTGGAAGCGGTTCGCCGTGGACCTCGCCGCCCCGCGCGCCGGCCAGCGCGTGCTCGACCTGGCCGGCGGCACCGGCGACCTCGCGCGGCTGTTCGCGGCACGCGTGGGCACTACCGGCGCCGTCGTGCACACCGACATCAACCACGCGATGCTGGCCGAGGGCCGCGACAAGCTGATCGACCGCGGCCTCGTGCTGCCGACCGTCCAGTGCAACGCGGAGGCATTGCCGTTCGCCGACCGGGTGTTCGACGTCGTCTCCATCGCTTTCGGCCTGCGCAACGTCACGCGCAAGGATGCCGCACTCTCGGAGATGCGCCGCGTGCTGCGCCCGGGCGGCGTCGCGCTGGTGCTCGAATTTTCCCGCGTGGCGGCGCCGCTCCAACCCGCCTACGACTGGTACAGTTTCAACGTGCTGCCGCGCCTGGGCAAGCTGATCGCCGACGACGCGTCGAGCTACCGGTACCTGGCCGAGTCGATCCGCGTCCATCCCGACCAGGAAACGTTGAAAGCGATGATGGAACAGGCCGGCTTCGACAAGGTCGAATACCACAACCTCACCGCGGGTGTGGTGGCCGTCCACGTCGGACGCGTGTATTGAATGCGGCGCCACCGCGCGCCATATTGGCGTTAGGCTTAGCAGGTTCCGATCGCATGGGTGATGCAGCCGAGGGAATCGACCTCGGGTGCGGTACGACCGCCGCATCACCCGATCCGCAGTTCGTACAAGGAGGTAGTCGATGAACAAGCTGATGGCAGTAGTCGTGGCAATGGTGGCTGGCGCCGCGTTGGTGAGCGCGGACTTCGCCGATGCCCGACGTCTCGGCGGTGGCCGCAGCCTGGGTGCCCAGCGCCAGGCCACCCCGCCGCCCGCGGCAAGCACCGCGCCGGCCGCCCCTTCGGCGCCGATGCAGGCGGCACCCGCCAAGCCCGCGCCCGCGGCAGCGGCGGCGCCGGCCGCGTCGGGTGCGTCGCGCTGGCTGGGGCCGCTCGCGGGTCTCGCGGCCGGTCTGGGCATCGCCGCGCTGCTGTCGCATCTTGGTCTGTCGGAAGCCTTCGGCAGCATGTTGATGCTCGCGCTGCTGCTCGGCGGCGGCTTCCTGCTGGTGCGGATGCTGATGTCGCGCCGTTCGCAGGTCGCGCCGGCGGCGCGGCCCATGCAGTACGCCGGCGCCGCGCCCGGTCGCGTCGAGCCGCATGTCGGCGCGGCGCCCGCGCGCTTCGAGCCGGTGCTGGGCGGTGCCGCACCGGCGGTAGCACCGGCAGCCGCGGCGGCGGACGGCAAGTTTCCCGCCGGGTTCGATCCGGCGCCGTTTGTCGAGCAGGGCAAGTTGCAGTTCCGCAAGCTGCAATCCGCGTACGACGCCGGCGACCGCAAGGCGCTCTCCGAGGTGATGACACCGGAAATGTTCGCCGAAGTGTCAAGCGAACTGACCGGCCGTGCGACGCAGACGCCCACCGAGGTGATGCAACTCGACGCGCGCGTGCTGGAAGCGGCCACCGAGGGGAACCGGCACTGGATGAGCATCCAGTTCACCGGCCTGCTGCGCGAGGACGGCACCGTGCTGCCGAAGGAATTCGACGAGATCTGGAACCTGACCAAACCCGTCGACGGGTCAACCGGCTGGTTGCTCGCCGGCATTCAGCAAACGCATGAAATTGCCTGATCCGCGCGAAGCGCCCGCGCGCTTCGCGAACCGCATGCTCGCGAACCAGGACTGGGCGCGCGAACGGCTCGCGCCGTTCGCCGGACGCGTGTTCAGGCTCGCCGTGGGCCCGCTGTCCACCGGCTGGCTGGTCGAGGACGGCGGCGCGCTCGCGCGCGCCGCGGGCGACACCGCCGCCGACCTCGCGCTCGTCGTATCGCCCCTCTCGGTGCCGTCGCTGCTCGCGGACCCGGCACGCTGGAACGAGTACGTCGTCGAAACCGGCGACGCCGAGCTGGGGGGCGTGCTGAAGGACCTGGCGCGCACGCTGCCCTGGTTCATCGAGGAAACGTTCGCGAAGGCGCTCGGTCCCATCGTCGGCCAGCGCGTCGCGGACGCCGGCCGCCGGTTGCTCGCCTTTCCCGAGTACGCTGCCCAGCGGGCGACCGAAAGCGTCGGCAGCTACGCGCGCGACGAGGCCGGCCTGCTGGCGCGCGGCGACGATTTCCGGACGCTTCGCGACGACACCACCGACGTGGCGGCGCGCATCGACGCGCTCGCGCAACGGATCGAGGCACTGGCGCCGCGCGTGCGCCCAATCCGCTAAACGCATGGCGACGTCGAGGTCCGCCCGGCGCGCACCGTCCGCCCCGACCCTCGCCAAGTTCAGCCGGCCGCGGCTGTACAACGTCCAGAAGCGCGAGCGGCTATTCCGTCTGCTCGACGGCCACCGCGGCCATCCGATCATCTGGATCGCCGGCCCGCCCGGTTCCGGCAAGTCCACCCTCGTCGCGAGCTACGTCGAGGCTCGCAAGCTCCCCGGCGTCTGGTTCCAGGCCGACCCTGGCGACGCCGATCCGGCGACGTTCTTCCATTACCTGCGCACAGCGGCCGCCGACCTGCCGGTGCGGAGGGCCAAGGACGCGGCGGCGCTGCCGGTCTTCGACGTTGAATACACGGGCGACCTGGCGTCGTTCACCCGCCGGTTCCTGCGCGAGTTCTTCGCGCTGTTCCCGCCGGGCTCGCTGCTCGTCGTCGACAATTTCCACGAGCCGAAGGCGGACCCCGCGTGGCGTTTCGCGTTCGCCGAGGGCCTGCGCGAAATCCCGCAGGGACTGAACATCGTGTTTCTTTCGCGCGAGCCGCCGCCGCCGGAGATGTCGCGGCTGGTCGGCGAGCAGCGGATCACGCGCGTCGACTGGGAGGAACTGCGCTTCACGCTGGCCGAAGCCCGTGCGCTGACCGCATCGGCGAAACTCGACCCCGCGCTGGCGCTCGCCGTGCACAAGGCCAGCGACGGCTGGGCGGCGGGAATCGTGCTGATGCGCGAGCATCTGGCGCGGCAGGAGGCCGGCGCGCCCGACGTGCTGTTGCCCGAAGGCAAGGAAGCCGTCTTCCAGTATTTCACCGGCGAGATCTTCGGTCGCGCGCGCCACGAAAACCAGCGCGTGCTGATGCTCTCGGCCTTGTTGCCATCGGTGGCGCCGAGCGACGCGGTGGCCGTCTCCGGCAATCCCGAGGCGCCGCTCGTGCTCGACTACGTCTATCGGCGGCACCTCTTCACCGACCGGCGGCGAAGCGGCAGCGAGCCCTTCTACTCGTTCCACGCGCTGTTCCGTGAATTCCTGCTGGCCGAGGGCCGCCGCCGGCTGACCCCCGACGAGCGCCAGGCCGGGCTCGACCGTGCCGCGGGGCAGCTCGTCGCCCGCGGCGAATTCGACGCCGCGGCGGCGCTCTACATCGAGGCGCAGGCGTGGCCCGCGCTCATCGGCCTCACGCTGCACGCGGGTCGCTCGCTGCTGGCCGAAGGCCGCCGGAAGGCGCTGACCCGGTGGCTGGCGGCGATGCCGGCCGAGCTGCGCGAATCCGAGCCGCGACTGCTGCTGGGGGAGGCGTACGCCGTCTTGTACGAGGAGCCCGCGCGCGCCAAGTCGCTGCTCGACCGCGCGTTCGCCGGCTTCGCCGCCAGGAAGGACCTCCGCCGCCAGCTGCTGACCGCGGCGGCGGTCATCGACTGCCACTACTTCGAATGGGCGGACTTCGCGCCGCTCGACCACTGGATCGCCACGCTGGAAGCGTTGCTAGATCCCGGGCCCGAGTACCTGGCCACCGCCGATGCTCTCCGCATCCGCGGCGCGCTGCTGATTGCGCTCCTGTTTCGGCAGCCCGAGCATCCGCGCATCGGCGAATCGGCGCTTGTCGTGGAAACGCTGCTCGCCGCGCCCGACGTCGAAACGGTGCCGGTGAACGATCGCGTCAATGCCGCGTCGATCCTGTTCAACTACCTGAACTGGAAGTCGAAGGGCAACAGCGCCGACGCGCTGATCCAGCGCGTCGAGCCGTGGCTCGCGGATCCGGAGGTCTCGGCGGTCAACCGCGTCTGGTGGCAGGTCCATCGCGCGTTCAACGAGCAGATCCGCGGCAACTACGCGCGCTCGCAGCGGATCATGAAGGACACCGAGGAATTCGCGACGACGCACGGATTGAAGTGGGTGCAGGTCGAGATCTACCACGCGGAGGTCACGGCGCTGGTGTCGAGCGAGGACGCCGCCGGCGCCGCGGCGGCGCTGGCCAAGCTGCGCGCCGTCCTGAACCCGACGCGCAAGATGGACCTCGCGTACTTCCACTACCAGGAAGCCGGCGTGCTGATGCTGCAGGGCCGCGTGCGCGACGCCGCAATGGCGGCGGCCGACGCCGTGGCGATCGGCCGCGCCAGCGGGCTGCCCGCAATGCAGATCCCGCACTTCCTCGTCCGCCACGCGCTGTGTCACGTGCACCTGGACGAGATTCCGGAAGCGCTGGCGCTGTACGACGAGGCAATTGCGCTCGCCATCGGCTCCGACCGCCGCAATTTCGAGTTTCACGGCCAGCTGCTGCATGCGCATCGGCGGCTGCAGGAGGGCGACGGCGAAGGCGCGCTGGCCGTCCTCCGCGAACTGCTCGCTGCGTGCCGCGAGTCCGGCTACTTCGGCTTCCTGCGGCTGCCCAACGCCGTGCTGGCGCCCGTGCTCGCCCATGCGCTGGCGCACGACGTCGAAGCGCAGTACGTGCGTACGCTGATCCGCAAGCGGAAGCTGCCGCCCCCGGGTCCCGACGTGGCGGGCTGGCCGTGGCCGTTGGCGCTGCGCGCGTTCGGCGAGTTTGCGATCGCGCGGCATGGCGAGCCGCTGGTGTCGAAAGGCAAGGCGCAGAAGAAGCCGCTCGAGCTCTTGAAAGCGCTGCTCGCCCACGGCGGCCGCAACGTGGACGCGGCGATGCTCACCGCCGCCGTCTGGCCCGACGCCGAGGGCGACGACGCCAAGACGTCGTTCGACAGCAACCTGTACCGCCTGCGCAAGCTGGTCGACATCGACGGCGCGCTGCCGCTCGCGGAGGGCAAGCTGTCGCTCAACCCCGAGCTCGTCTGGCTCGATACGTGGGCTTTCGAGGCGGCGCTCGATGCCGGCGACGTGGCGGCGGCACTGGCGCTCTACCGCGGCCACTTCCTGGCGCTGGACGCGCCGGTGCCGTGGACGCTGCCGGCGCGCGACCGGCTGCAGGCCAGGCTGGTCCGCGCGGTGCTGGCCGCCGGTGACGCGCTCGAAGGCCAGGGCGAATGGGGCCGTGCCCGCGCGCTGTACGAGCGCGCGCTCGACGTCGACAACCTCGCCGAAGCCATCTATCGGCGGCTGATGGTCTGCCTGCGCGAGGCAGGCGACGCGGCCGGCGCGCTCACCACGTACCGGCGTTGCCGGGAGCTATTGTCGATCGTCCTCGGCCGCGCCCCTTCGCCCGAGACCGAAGCGGTCCGCCAGACCCTGCAGTAAGACCCTAGTCAGCGATCTGTAAGTCGTCCGGTCAGCCTGGCCGGTACGGACGGCGGCGGCCCGCGCAGACCCGCCCCGGAACCGCGTCTCGTCGCCCGCAAACCCAGGCTGGGCGCGGGATTGCGTCGTTTCGTCCGGCCCCGCGACGGCACCCGCGCCCCCCCGCCACCAGTCGCGCCATCTGTCAGCCATGCGCCAGCGGGCACCCGTCAGCATGTGCTCCATGCCGTGCAGCACCGCGGCCGAACCACGCAAACACTGGAGCACTGTCATGCCGAACCTGCGCCACATCCTGGCCGCCGCCCGCATCGTCGTCGTCGTGGGCCTCGCCGCGCTCTTCATCAAGGCCGCGCCGACGCTCGTCAACCATGCCGCCGGCCATTCGAACACCTATAAAGCCCCCGCGGTCGCCACCGTCGTGCGTGGCCACTGATCGGAGCCTCACGATGATGAATGCCTGCCGCCTCATCTCCCGCGACGCCGGGCCGTCCGTTGCGCTCGCCACGCCGTTCGCCTGGCCGGCGAGCGGGCTCGAACCGCTGCCGTGGTTTCCGTTCACCGTCGCCGCGAGCAGCGGGCAGGCGGCCGCGGCCGCCCGGATCGCGCAGCGGACCGAGCGCGCGTACTGGTATTTGCGCCGTGCGCTCTGCGTCACGCCACGCTTCCGGCTGCTCGTGCTGGACGCGAACGACTGGGCGCAGCACGCCGAAGTGTCGACGTTCGGCGTCACGCATGTGACCGCCGATGGCCACCTGATCGTCGGCAGCGAGCCTGCGGACGCATGGCACGACGTCAGCCGCCACCTGGCGAAGTGCCTGCCGCCGGCCACCGTGCGGTCGCTGGTCAACGTCCACGGCGCGGACGCTGTGTATCCGGATGGGCCCGATCTTTCCGGCGTGGCCGAAGCGCTGATCGCGCACGAGCTCGCGCACGTGATCGCCGACCAGGCGGGCGCCGACTTCGGTCGCCGCTGGCTTGGCGAAGCGTTCGCCGACTACGCGCTCGTCGCCATGCTCGGGGAGACGGACCCGTCCGGCCTGCACCGGATCGGCACGCTGGCGGAAGCCGCGCGCATGCTCGCCGACGCGACCCCGACGGTTGCGGAATTCGAAGCCGCCGCGGGCAGCATGGCCCCGGCAGCGTTAATCCTGCTTCACCTCGATTTCACGCGCGCGGGATTCGCCGCGTATGCGGATGCGCAGGCGGTGCCGCTCGCCCGCTGGTTCGAGCTCGCCCGCGATGGCCAGGCAGCGTTGCGCGAGCCCGATGCCGACCACGAACTCGGACCCTGGCTGGCCCGCAACGTGCACCCGGCATTCGCGCAAGTCGCCGCCCGGCGCAACGGCTGACAGGAACCGGCGGCCCGCGCGGCGTGACGCGCGGTCATGGCTTCGATGTCCCACAACCTCCTGCACGACTCATTTTTCATGGAAGGAAACGTCATGTCGACAATGCGCAACATCCTGATGGGCGCCGCGTTCGCGGCGACCACTTTCAACGCGGCGGCAGCGCTGGCCGCGCCCGCGCCGATGACCCACGGCCAGATGATCGAACGCGGCCGCTACATCGCGAAGATCGCCGGCTGCAACGACTGCCACACACCGGGCTACGCGCAAACCGGCGGCAAGGTTCCCGAAAAGGACTGGCTGATCGGCGACGGTCTGGGCTGGCGCGGTGACTGGGGCACGACCTATCCGTCCAACCTGCGCCTCTACATGCAGAACGTGTCGGAAACGCAATGGGTGAAGGCCGCCAAGACGCTGCAGGCGCGGCCGCCGATGCCGTGGTTCGCGCTGCACGACATGAGCGAGCAGGACCTGCGCGCGTTCCACCGCTTCGTGCGCTCACTCGGTCCGGCCGGCGCGCCGGCGCCGGCTTACGTGCCGCCGGGCGGCCAGGCGCCCAATGGCCCGTTCGTCCAGTTCCCGGCGGCGCCCCAATGACACGCCGGCCGCGGCAACCGAGGGCCGGGTCGCGGCCCTGTCAACTGTGCGTGGCCTAATGAGTCGCGGATCGGGTAGGGGGCGAGATTACTCCCGCCGCCCTCCCACACCACCGTACGTGCG
>JBDTNR010000109.1:0-8861 GCA_039933655.1 Betaproteobacteria bacterium
CTTCTCCGTCTTGTACATCTCCATCATCTTGATCTGCAGCTGCTGCTTGTCGTTCTTGTACTGCTCCTGCAGCGCTTTCATCCTGGGCGCGATGATCTTCATCTTGCCCATCGAGCGCGCCGCCGCCGCGTTCAGCGGGTAGAAGGCGCCCTTGATCATGATCGTCATGACGATGATCGCCCAGCCCCAGTTGCCGATGATGCCGTGCAGCCACTTGAGCAGCCAGAAGAGCGGCGCCGCGAGCACGGTGAAGATGCCGTAGTCGACGACGAGGTCCAGGCCCTTCGCGGTCTTGGCCAGGACGTCCTGGTCCTGCGGGCCGACGTACAGCGGCACGCGCACCTCGCCGGTGGCGCCGGGCGCCACCGTCCCCACCGGCACGATCACGCCGGCGGAATAGAGGCCGTTGTCGAGCTTGCGCGTATAGAACTCGCGCGGCGTCTTCTTCTCGTCGGACGGCAGCCACGCGGTGACGAAGTAGTGCTCGATCATCCCCACCCAGCCGTTGTCGGCGCTCTTCTGGTAGGGCAACTTGCGGGTGCCGTCGGTGGCCAGCTTGTCGATCTCGCCGAATTCGACCTTCTTGAAATTATCCTTGTCGTTGTAGACGACGGGGCCGACATACGACGCCGGCGCCATCGAGCTCTGCACGACCGCCTGCTTGATGTCGCGGGTGAGCTGGAAATACGCGTACGGCGATAACGGCGCCGTGCCCATGTTGGTGACGTCGAACGCGGCGTCGATCAGGTAGCTGCCGCGATGGAACGTCAGCACCTGCACGACCTTATCGCCGTTCGCCGCGGTCGCCTGCAGCTTCAGCTCGACCCGTTCGGCGCCGGCCGCCAATTCGCGCGGACCTGGCAGCGCCTGATACTGCGTGCGGTGATTCGGCAGGCCTTCGCCGATGAGCCCCGCCTGCGCGACGAACGTGCGCTCGGCGGTGCGCTGCAGCACGTTGTACGGCTTCGTGTGGTCGGTCGCGTCGCGGTGCTTGTCGAGTTGCACCAGCGAGATGACGCCGCCCACGAGGTCGACTTGTGCCGTGTACAGGTCGGTCTTGATCGTGACCAACTGGCCGGCGGCGGGCACCGCCGCGCCGGTGGGCGCCGCCGGCACGCTGCCGGCGCCGGCGGGCAGGGCGGGCGTGGCGCCGGGCACCGACACCACCGAGGGCACCGGCAGGTCCTTCGGCGGCGTGGCGGGCTGGCCGGCGGCGGGCACCGCCGCTTGCTGCACGAGCGCCGGCGGCGGCGCGTGCTCCTGCTGCCAGTTCTGCCAGAGCATGAACCCGGCAAACGTGAAGATTACGAACAGGATGAGGCGCTGGGAGTCCATCACGGTCGTTGCTTGCTGCGCGCCGTCTAAGACGCGAGCACCTTGTGGGGAAGACTACGGAACGGGGTCGAAACCCCCGGGATGATACGGGTGACAGCGGGCGACGCGCTTGATGGCGAGCCACGTGCCGCGAAAGGCGCCGTGCCGCTCGATCGCCTCGCCGGCGTAGTCGGAACAGCTCGGGTAGAAGCGGCAGTTGCTGCCGAGCATCGGCCGCAGCAGGTACTGGTAGGCGCGGATGAACGCCAGCAGCAGCGTCTTCATGCAGTGCCGGCGCCCGCCAGCACCGCGAGCAGCCGCTGCGCTTCGTGTGCGGCGGCATCCTGTTCGGTGCGGGTGCGCGCGCGCTTGACGCGCAGGATGACATCGTAGGACGCGAGCGCCGGCCGCAGCGCGCGCACCACTTCGCGCAACTTGCGGCGAATGCGGTTGCGATCGACGGCGCGGCCGGACACCTTGCGGCCGATGACATAGCCGGTCCGGCCGCCGCTTGCCGCGGCGGGCGCGTACACCAGTTGCAGGTAGAGACCTTCCACGCGACGGCCGGTGCGGAACACCGTGTCGAAGGCGCCTTGCCCCGTGAGGCGAAGCGCCCGGTTCGGTCGGGTTGCGCGCGTCGTTGCCGACGGGTCCGGAGGACGGGCGATCAGGCGCTTAAGCTCTTGCGGCCCTTGGCGCGGCGCGCCGAGAGCACCTTGCGACCACCGACCGAGGACATGCGCGCGCGAAAGCCGTGCTTGCGGGCGCGACGGAGCTGGGAGGGTTGAAATGTGCGTTTCATGGCGAGCCTTCGATACTTTTGGTGACGTTGGAAAAGCCTTATATTAGAGCGCGTTATACCCTGTTCTGTCAAGGTGGACCGTGGTGGTGACCGTCTGTCGCCCGACCCCGCCCCCCGATGCGAGCGGTCACTTTCGGTCCGGACCGCACCCGGCCCGACCTTGTCCCGCGCCACCGCGTCCGACCGGCCTACCCTGTGGATAACTGGCGCGGACGCGACTACAATCCACAGCCCGCATGCCTTCCCGCTCGGTCGTCCGGCCCCCGCCGTCCACCCAGCGGGACCGCCCTGGGCACGGCACCGCCCGACGTGTTGCCCAGATGAATACTGCCCACTCCCCCCTGGCGTGGAACGCCTGTCTCCAGGCGTTCGAGCGCGAGCTGACCCCACAGCAATTCGTCACGTGGATCCAGCCGCTCGCCTGCCGTGCCGAGGGCAGCGCCTTGAAACTGACGGCGCCCAACCGCTTCGTGCTGCAGTGGGTTCGCGAGCGCTTCGGCGCCCGCATCGTATCGCTGGCGACGGCGGCGGCCGGCGCGCCGGTCAACGTCGAATATGCGGTGGCGGATATCCCGCCGCCCACGCCGGCCGCGGCGGCTGCCCCCTCGGCAACCCCCGTCGCGCGGCCCGCGCTTGCCCCGGCCGCCCCTGTGGATAGCTCCCCGGCGCTTAGCCCCGCCCGCGAGCCATTCACGCCGCCGGCCATCCCCGCCATCCCCCGCAAGCTCGACGCGACCAGCCTCAACCCCACGTTCAACTTCGCGTCGTTCGTGTCCGGCAAGGCGAACCAGCTGGCCCGGGCGGCCGGCCTGCAGGTGGCCGACCATCCGACCTCGTACAACCCGCTGTTCGTCTACGGCGGGGTGGGCCTCGGCAAGACCCACCTGATCCAGGCGATAGGCAACCATATCCTGGCGGCGAACCCGGCGGCCAAGATCCGCTACATCCACGCCGAGACCTACGTGTCGGACGTGGTGCGCGCCTACCAGCACAAGTCGTTCGACGAGTTCAAGCGGCACTACCGCTCGCTCGACCTGCTGCTGATCGACGACATCCAGTTCTTCGGTGGCAAGAGCCGCACGCAGGAGGAGTTTTTCTACCTGTTCAACACGCTGATCGAGGCGCACAAGCAGGTGGTCATCACCTGCGACACGTACCCGAAGGAAATCGCCGGCATCGAGGAGCGCCTCATTTCGCGCTTCGGCTGGGGCCTGACGGTGGCATTGGAGCCGCCCGAGCTCGAGATGCGGGTGGCGATCCTGCTCGCCAAGGCGCGTTCCGTGGGGATGCGGATGGACGAGCAGGTGGCGTTCTTCATCGCCAAGCACATCCGGTCCAACGTGCGCGAGCTGGAAGGGGCGCTAAAGCGCGTGCTCGCGTACTCGAACTTCCACGGGCAGGAGATCTCGCTCGCACTCGCCAAGGACGCGCTGCGCGACCTGCTGGCGGTCCAGAACCGGCAGATCTCGATCGAGAACATCCAGAAGACGGTCGCCGACTACTACAAGATCCGCATCTCGGACATGCATTCGAAAAAGCGCTCCCGCGCCGTGGCGAGGCCGCGCCAGGTGGCGATGGCGCTGGCCAAGGAACTGACGCAGATGTCGCTGCCGGAGATCGGCACCAACTTCGGCGGTCGCGACCACACGACGGTGCTCCATGCATGCCGGCAGGTCGCCAAGCTGCGCGAATCGCTGCCCGACATGAACCATGACGTGAACTTCCTGCTGCAGGTGCTGCGGAGCTAAAAAACGCGTGCCGGCAACTACTTTCTGGACCCGGTTTTCCCTATGAAAACACCCTGTTCCGGTATATAATTGACAAGATTTGCTGCGAATAACCGTCGGCGCAGGCTGTGCACAAAGCGTGGACAACACGCGCGTGGTTCGCGATGTCGATTCGGCCCCCATTCGATCCACAGGCCGCACATGCTTTTTCCGGTGGCTTGAACCCGCCGCACGTAACTGAACCGTAAGCGATTTTACCCGCTGTCCCGCGTTTCCCCGACCTCCTATTAACTGATCCTACTGTTCAACAATGCAACTAAAACAGATCGCTCGCGACGCGCTCCTGAAACCGTTGCAGGCCGTATCCGGCATCGTTGAACGGCGACACACGTTGCCGATTCTCGCCAACGTGCTGCTCGAGCAACGCGACGGCAGCCTCTACGTCACGGCGACCGACCTCGAGATGCAGATCACCGCGCACAGCACGTTGCCAGGCAAGGAAGGCCAGTCGACGACGGTGGGCGCGCGCAAGCTGCAGGACCTGCTGCGCGCGCTGCCGGACGACGCCACGCTCAACATCGACGTCGGCAACAACAAGATGAAGGTGCAGGCCGGGCGCTCGCGCTTCAACCTGCAGACGCTGCCCGGCGCCGACTACCCGCGGATCAGCCTGGGCACCGAGCAGCTGCAGACGCTGTCACTGCCGCAGCGCGACCTGCGCGCGCTGTTCAAGCTCGTCGAATTCGCGATGGCGCAGCAGGACATCCGCTACTACCTGAACGGCATGCTGCTGGTCGTCGACCACGGCACGCTGCAGGCAGTGGCCACCGACGGCCACCGGCTCTCGTGGGCGAGCATCGGCGTGCCCGGCGACTACGCCCGCCAGGAAGTGATCCTGCCGCGCAAGACGGTGCTCGAACTCGGCAAGCTGCTCGTCGACAGCGACGACCCCGTCACGCTCGACATCCTCGGCAACCAGGTGCGGTTCCGCTTCGCCAACATCGAGCTCGTGTCGAAGGTCGTCGACGGCAAGTTCCCGGACTTCAACCGCGTGATCCCCGTCGGCCACACGAAGCAGGTGGAGCTCGATCGCGTGCTGATGCTGGCCGCGCTGCAACGCGCCGCGATCCTGTCGAACGAAAAATTCCGCGGTGTTCGCGTCGTGCTGGCCACCGACCAGCTGAAGATCATCTGCACGAACAGCGAACAGGAAGAAGCCGAGGAAGAGATGGAGATCGACTACAAGGGGGATCCCCTGGACATCGGCTTCAACATCACGTACCTGCTCGACGCCCTGTCCAACCTGACGGTCGAGCGTGTCCGCTTCGCATTCGGCGACGCCAATTCAAGCGCACTGGTGACGATGCCGGAACGGGATGACTACAAGTACGTCGTCATGCCCATGCGTATCTAGCACAACGGAGCTTCATGAGTTCAGCACAGCCAAGGCCGCAGCCGCAAAACGAAGGCCCCGACTACGATTCGTCCAGCATCAAGATTCTCAAGGGACTCGATGCGGTCCGCAAGCGCCCCGGCATGTACATCGGGGACACGTCCGATGGCACCGGCCTGCACCACATGGTGTTCGAGGTGCTCGACAACGCCATCGACGAGGCGCTCGCCGGCTGGTGCGACGACATCAAGGTCATCATCCACGCCGACAACTCGGTCAGCGTGCTCGACAACGGCCGCGGCATCCCCACGGACATCAAGGACGACGACGACGAGAAGCGCTCCGCCGCCGAGATCGTGATGACGGAGCTGCACGCCGGCGGCAAGTTCGACAACAACAGTTACAAGGTGGCAGGCGGACTGCACGGCGTCGGCGTGTCGGTCGTCAACGCGCTGTCGGACTGGCTGAAACTCAAGATCTGGCGCGACGGCAAGTTTCACCAGATCGAATTCCGCCGTGGCGTCGCCGTGGCACCGCTCGTGCTCGTCGGTCCGTCCGACCGGCGCGGCACCGAAGTCCATTTCATGGCGTCGAAGGAAACGTTCAGCCTCGTCGAATATCATTTCGACATCCTCGCCAAGCGTATCCGCGAGCTGTCGTTCCTGAACAACGGTACCAAGATCGAGCTGATCGACCAGCGCGACGGCAAGAGCGAGAATTTCGCGTACTCGGGCGGCATCAAGGGTTTCGTCGAGTACATGAACCGCACGAAGTCCGTGCTGCATCCGAAGATCTTCCACGCCATCGGCGAAAAAGAGGGCATGACGGTCGAAGTGTCGATGCAGTGGAACGACTCGTACGCGGAAAACGTGCAGTGCTTCACCAACAACATTCCGCAGCGCGACGGCGGCACCCACCTGACGGGGTTGCGGCAGGCGATGACGCGCACGCTCAACAACTACATCGAGAAGGAAGAGATCTCGAAAAAGGCCAAGGTCGAGACCACCGGCGACGACATGCGCGAAGGCCTGACCTGCGTGCTGTCGGTGAAGGTGCCCGAGCCCAAGTTCAGCTCGCAGACCAAGGACAAGCTGGTGTCGTCGGAAGTGGGCCCGATCGTGCAGGAAGTGGTGTCGGCCAAGCTCGCCGAATTCCTGCTCGAGAATCCGCTGGACGCCAAGATCATCTGCGGCAAGATCGTCGACGCCGCGCGCGCCCGCGAAGCCGCGCGCAAGGCGCGCGAGCTGACGCGCCGCAAGGGCGTGCTGGACGGCCTGGGCCTGCCGGGCAAGCTGGCCGACTGCCAGGAGAAGGACCCGGCACTGTGCGAGCTGTACCTGGTCGAGGGAGATTCCGCCGGCGGCTCCGCCAAGCAGGGCCGCGATCGCAAGTTCCAGGCGATCCTGCCGCTGCGCGGCAAGATCCTGAACGTCGAGCGCGCACGTTTCGAAAAGCTCCTGTCGTCGGAGGCCATCGCCACGCTGATCACGGCGCTAGGCGCCGGCATCGGCCAGCCGGGCGGCAAGGACGACGATAAGGACGCCTTTTCGCACGACAAGCTGCGCTATCACCGCATCATCATCATGACCGACGCCGACGTCGACGGCTCGCACATCCGCACGCTGCTGCTGACGTTCTTCTACCGGCACATGGTGGAACTGGTCGAGCGCGGCAACATCTACATCGCGCAGCCGCCGCTGTACAAGGCGAAGCAGGGCAAGGAAGAGATCTATTTGAAGGACGACCACGAGCTGAAGCAGTACCTGCTGCGCGTGGCGCTCAAGAACGCCGAGTTCGTGCCCGGCAGCGGACGCCCGCCGCTGGCGCCGGACACGTTCGCCAACGTCGCGCGCGAGTTCCTGCTGGCGGAGGCCGTCATCGACCGCCTGGCGCGCGTCGCCGACCCGGCGACGCTGCACGCGATGTTGAACGGAGTGACGATCGACCTGTCGACCGACGCCACGGCGGCGCAAAGCGCGCAGGCGCTGGTCGCCGCGCTCGGCGATCCCGAAGTGACGATCGAGCCGCGGTACGACGCCGACACCGAGACGCGGCGCCTCGTCATCAAGCGCATGCACCACGGCACGCCGCACATGACGGCCATCGACACCGATTTCCTGGGCAGCGGCGACGCGGCGCAGATCCGCAAGGCCGCCGCAGTGCTGCAGGGGCTGATCCTGCCCGGCGCCGTCATCAAGCGCGGCGAAAAGCTGCAGGCGGTCAAGACGTTCAAGGACGGCCTCGACTGGCTGCTGACGCAGGCGCGCGACTCCACCGCCGTCCAGCGCTACAAGGGCCTGGGCGAGATGAATCCCGAGCAGTTGTGGGAAACGACGATGGACCCCAAGGTCCGCCGGTTGCTGCGCGTGCAAATCGAGGACGCGATCACGTCGGACGAGATCTTCACGACGCTGATGGGCGAGCAGGTCGAGCCACGGCGCGCGTTCATCGAGAACAATGCGCTGGGCGTGCGGAATCTCGACGTGTAGGGATGGGTGCCGACTTGACGGTCGCCGCGATTTCACGCTGTTTCGATGCGCTCGAGTGCCTCGCCGTCGGCTGGCTCGAGTTCGGCGCCATCGCTGCGCGGACCGACCCCCCGAAAAGCGTCGTACAGCGCATCCTTTCCACGCTGGCGGAACGTGGCGGGGTGGTGCAGGATGCCGAGCCAGGCCCCAGGACGGCAATCGCGCTGGAGGCACGCGCGTCGTGACCACTCCGGCCTCGCCTCCGGCGCCGGAATCGCGTGCGGCGCGGGCCGGTGCCATGTTTTCGCGTCACCGCAACACGATGCTCATGTTCGTGCTGCTGATCGCGGCCTGGGAAATCGCGGTGTACGTGTTCAAGGCGCCGCGCTACATCCTGCCGTCGCCGAGCGGCGTGTGGGAGGGATTCATTTCGCAGCCGGCGCGAATGCTCTGGAATACATGGGTCACCGTGCAGATCATCGTTGTCGGTTACGCCATCGCGGTCCTGGTCAGCGTTCCGCTGGCGCTGCTGATCGCGTTCTCGCGCTTCGTGCAGACCACGTTCTATCCGCTGCTGGTCGTTTTCCAGATCATCCCGAAGATTGCGGTGGCCCCGCTTTTCATCGTCTGGTTCGGCTTTGGTTTCATGCCGAAAGTGATGCTGGTCTTCCTGCTTTCCTTCTTCCCGATCGTGATCAGCGCCATCGCCGGCTTTCGCTCGCTCGACAGCGACGTGGAGGATTTTGCGCGTTCGACCGGCGCGGGCGCATGGCGGATGTTCTTCAAGATCCGGCTGCCGCAGTCGCTGCCCAGCATTTTCACCGGGCTCAAGGTTGGTGCGACGATGGCGACCACGGCGGCAGTGGTCGCCGAGTTCGTCGGCTCGGATGGCGGTCTCGGCTACCTGATCCTCGAGTACAACGGCTTCATCGAGACCGCGAAGGTGTTCGCGGCGATCATCCTGCTCTCGTCGGTCGGCCTCGCGCTCTATTACCTCGTCGAGGCGGTGGAAAGACTCGCCATCCCCTGGCACGTTTCGCAGAGCAAGACCGATGCGATGCAGCCGAATTGAGTTAACCCGCTTGTCGATCCCGACGGCGGTAACACCGCAATGGAGGAATACACCGTGACCAAACGCTTTCGCCTGCTCTTCGTGG
>JBDTNR010000110.1:0-8848 GCA_039933655.1 Betaproteobacteria bacterium
TTCGCGCTGGCCTGGGTGCGCGCGTGGCGCGCGCTCAATGTGCTGGGCTTCGTGTTCACGTTCGCGCTCGGGCTCTTCTGGGGCGAGCGCTTCTATCGTCCGGAGCATTTCGCGACGGTCGAGCCGTTCCTCGTGCTGTTCTTCGTGTTCTACGTGGCGATTGCGGTCCTCTATGCGAAGCGCGGTGCGCTCGAGGCGAAGGCGCCGGTCGACGCGCTGCTGGTGTTCGGCGTGCCGCTCGTCGGCTTCGCGCTGCAGGCGGGTCTCGTCCACGACACGCGCTATGGCGTCGCGTGGAGCGCGCTGGCGATGGCTGGCGTGTACGGGTTGCTGGCGCTGGCGTTGTTCCGGCGTCCTGAACCCGGACTGCGGCTGCTGGCGCGCGCATTCCTGGTGCTGGCGATCATTTTTGCGACGATCGCGATCCCGTTTGCCGTCGACCCGCAATGGACCTGCGCGTGGTGGGCGCTCGAGGCCGCGGGCGTCTACTGGATCGGCTGCCGCCAGCGCCAGGGCCTTGCCCGCGGCTTTGCGCTGTTGCTGCAACTGGGCGCGGGCTTTGCATTCTTCGCCGGGGGGTTCGACGCCGGCGAGCGCCTGTTCCTGAACGCGACCTTTCTCGGCACGACGCTGATTGCGCTGGCGGCGCTCGCCACCGCCTTCGTCGCGGACCGCCATCGCGACGACATCACCGGCTATGAGCGTGCGCTGGTCCCGTCGCTTGTGCTCTGGGGGGTGGCGTGGTGGTATGGCGGCGGGGCGCTCGAGGTGTCGCGCGCGGTGCCGGAGCGACTGGAAGGCAACGCGATCCTGGCCTTCGCCACCGCCAGCGTCGCGTGCGCGCTGCTGCTGCGCCGCCTGTTGCATTGGCCACGCCTCGCGTGGTTCGGCGTTGCGCTGTTGCCGCTGATGGCCGTCGTCGCGCTCGCCGATTGGCACGTGATGCGCACGACGTTGCCGGAGTACGGCTGGCTCGTGTGGCCGGTGGCGTGGGCGACGCACTGGCGCGTGCTGCTCGCGGCCGACGCGCTCGTGGCCGGCGAAGGCGTGCCCGCGACCGGCGGACGCGTCGGCGCGTTCTTCCGCTTCGCGCACGCGGCGTCCGCCATCGCGCTCGTCGCGTGGGTTGCATGGGAAGCGAGCGAATGGGTGGGACGCTATTTTCCGGAAGGTACCGTATGGATGGCCTGCGCGGCCGCGTGGCCGGCCATCGGCTACCTCGCATTGATCGCGCGCGTCTCCCACGTCGACGCATGGCCGTTGACCGACTACCGCGACGCCTATGCGACTAGCGCCGGAACGACGATCGCTGCACTGCTCGGTGTCTGGTTCGTCATCGTCAACGTGATCTCGCCCGGCGGCACGGCGCCGTTGCCGTACGCGCCGCTGGCCAATCCGCTCGACGTGACGCTGATCGCGGCGCTCGCAGTCCTGTTCCTGTGGGCGAACCGCACGATGCACGTGGCCGAACGCACGCTCTACGGGTGGTTCGGCGCCGCGCTGTTCCTGCTCGTCAACGCCATCGTGTTCCGCGCCGTGCACCAGTGGCTGGACGTTCCATGGCGGTGGTCGTCGTTGCTCGCGTCGAAGCCGCTGCAGGCGACATTGACACTCACCTGGACCGCCACGGCGCTGCCGCTGATGGTCGTCGCCACGCGGCGCGCGATCCGCCCGCTGTGGATGGTCGGCGCGGGGTTGCTGGGCGTCGTCGTCGTCAAGCTGTTCGTGCTCGACCTGTCGGCGCTGTCCGGCTTGCCGCGCGTCGTGGCGTTCCTAGGTGTCGGCATCCTGCTGCTGCTGATCGGCTATCTGGCGCCACTGCCGCCTGCCGCCGCGGCGAGGAGCGAGCCGCCGGTCCGGTCCTGATCGTTCCTCACCGGCCTGCGTACGCGCAGCACAATTCGCTGGCGCCGCCGGCGCGCCGCGCCGACGCGCGTCACGCCGTGGCCGCGGCGGCGACCAGCGCCGGCAGCACGACGCCCGCAGGACCGCGCAACGTGTAATCGGCCTGCGCCGACAGCGCGGTCGGATTCGGATTGATCTCGACGACGACGGCGCCATGGCGCCGCGCGCGCGCCGGCAGCTCGGCCGCCGGGTAGACCTCCGCGGACGTGCCGGCGACGAGCAGCACGTCGCAGCGTTCGACGGCCGACAAGGCGGCGGCAAGCGCGTCCTCGGGCAGCATTTCCTCGAACCAGACGACATCGGGCCGCAGGAACGCGCCACAACCGGGACAGCGCGGCGGCTCGCCCATCGCGGCCGCATCCCAGCGTTCGACCGGCGTGCCGTCGCGCGAGCACTTCACGCGCGTGATATTGCCGTGCAGCTCGACCAAGCGGCGGCTGCCCGCGCGCTGGTGCAGCCCATCGACGTTCTGCGTGGCGAGCAGGAAGTCCGGCACCCGCGCCTCGAGATCGGCGAGCGCGACGTGGCCGGGATTCGGCGCGACGCGGCCCATCATGTCGCGGCGCATCGCGTACCAGTCCCAGACGAGCTTCGGATTGCGCGCGAACGCCGAAGGCGTGGCGAGCTCGAGCGGATCGAATCGCGCCCACAGTCCCGCCTGCGCGTCGCGAAACGTCGGCACGCCCGATTCCGCGGAGACGCCGGCGCCGGTCAGCACGGTGATGGCGCGCGTGTCGCGCACGGTGGTTACCAAGGCCGCAGGGAGGGCGAAGGGGGCGCTGCGCATTGCGGCATTCTCGCACGTGCGCGCGGCGTCGATCGGGTGGTCGCGACGCGCGTGCTACACTCGAAAACACTCTTCGTCTGCCACATTTTTCGTCATGTCCGGCAACACCTTCGGCACGCTGTTCTGCTTCACCTCGTTCGGCGAATCGCACGGTCCCGCGATCGGCTGCGTCGTTGACGGTTGCCCGCCGGGGATGGCGCTCACCGAGTCCGACATCCAGCAGGAACTCGATCGCCGCCGCCCGGGCACGTCGCGCCACGTGACGCAGCGGCGCGAGCCGGACACGGTCGAGATCCTGTCCGGCGTGTTCGACGGGCACACGACCGGCACGCCGATCGCGCTGCTCATCCGCAACGAGGACCAGCGCAGCAAGGACTACGCGAACATCGCCGACACGTTCCGGCCGGGTCATGCCGACTACACGTACTGGCAGAAATACGGCATCCGCGACTACCGCGGCGGCGGCCGGCAATCGGCACGCGAGACGGCCGTGCGTGTCGCGGCTGGCGCCATCGCCAGGAAATGGCTGCGCGAACGCTACGGCGTCGAGATTCGCGGGCACCTGACGCAGCTCGGCCCCAACGTGATCGCCTTCGAAGGCTGGGAACACGTCGCCGCGAATCCGTTCTTCATCGCCAATGCGTCGGCGGTGGCCGAACTCGAGGCGTTCATGGACAAGCTGCGCAAGGCCGGCGATTCCGTCGGCGCCCGCATCGAGGTAGTGGCGAGCGGCGTGCCGGTCGGCTGGGGCGAACCGGTGTACTGCAAGCTCGACGCGGATCTCGCCTCCGCGCTGATGGGCATCAACGCGGTGAAGGGTGTCGAGATCGGCGCCGGGTTCGCCGCGGTCGCCCAGCGCGGCACCGAGCATTCGGACGAGATGACGCCGCAGGGCTACCTATCCAACCACGCCGGCGGCATACTGGGCGGAATCTCCAGCGGGCAGGACATCCGCGTGGCGATCGCCGTGAAGCCGACGTCATCGATCCGCCTCGATCGCCACTCGATCGACCGTGCCGGGCAGCCGGTGATCGTGAACACGCATGGCCGCCACGATCCGTGCGTCGGCATCCGGGCGACGCCGATTGCCGAGGCGATGGTCGCGGTGGTGCTGATGGATCATGCGCTCCGCCATCGCGCGCAGAACGCGGATGTGGTGCCGACGACTCCGCGGATCGCCGCGCAGGCGCCGCCGGAGGTGGCGGCGAAATACGCGCGCGGCACGGCGGTCGACGACCCGGATCCCGACGAAGCCTGAAGCGCCAACCGTTCACAATGAGGCGCCGGGACGCCGAGGTTCGCAGTGCGGCCTTGTCCTCGGTGTCTCTGCGCCGCCTGTGAGAAGTGTCAAGCGGTCGGTGCGGTAATGGTCGCGTCGGCGCCGCCGCGCGCGAACGTCAGCGCCACGGCATCGCCTGGCAGGACCTGTCGCGCATCGACGACGATCGCGCCGTCGGCCGTCGCGACGATCGCGTAGCCGCGTTCGAGCACCGCCTGCGGATTCAAGTGGGCGACGTTCTGGGCGAGCACGCCGACGCGGTCTCCGGCGCGCGCGAGCCGTTCGCGCCCGAGCCGCTGCAACGCATCACGCAACGGCGTGACGCGGGTGGCGGCGGGCAGCGGGCCGCGCAACTCGCGCAGCAGGCGCGCCTGCAACGCCGCGATCCGCGCGCCGCGCATCGTCGCGTCGGCGCGCCACAGGTGCGCGAGGCGGCGCGTGAGTTCCACGGTTCGCTCGCGCTGCTGCGCGATGCGCGCCGCGGGATGGACGAGCCGCCGTGCCGCGTGGTCGAGCCGCTGCGCGCGCAGGTCGAGCGCCTGCGCGCCGGCGCGCGCCAGCTGGCGCAACAGCGCGTGCACGCGCTGGCCGACGGCCATGCGGTCGGGCACCGCCAGCGCCGCGGCAGCCGTGGGCGTAGGCGCGCGGGTGTCGGCGACGAAGTCGCAGATCGTGAAGTCGGTTTCATGCCCGACGCCCGACACGATCGGCAACGCCGACGCAAACACTGCCTGCGCGACGACTTCCTCGTTGAACGACCACAGGTCCTCGATGGAGCCACCGCCGCGCGCGACAATCAGCACGTCGACCTCGGCCCGTTCGTTCGCCACCCGGATCGCGCCGGCGATATCGGCGGCGGCGTCGAGGCCCTGGACCGCCGTCGGATAGAGGATCACCCGCAGCAACGGCCAGCGCCGGGCGATCGTGGCCAGGATGTCGCGCAGCGCCGCGGCGCGCGGCGACGTGACGATGCCGACCGCGCGCGGGTACGCGGGCAGCGCCCGCTTGCGCTCCGCGGCGAACCAGCCGGCGGCTTCGAGCTTCGCCTTCAGGCGCTCGAACCTTTCGTACAGCGCGCCGATGCCCGCCAGGCGGACGTTGTCGACATTGAGCTGGAACTCGCCGCGCGCCTCGTAGATCGACGGTGTCGCCCGCACTTCGACGCTCAGTCCGTCGCGCAGCGCGAAGCTCACGTGCTGCGCGCGCTGGCGGAACAGCACGCAGCGCACCTGCGCCTGCGCGTCCTTCAGGTTGAAGTAGCAGTGACCGGAGGCGGCGCGGGTGAAGTTGGAAATTTCGCCGCTGACCCACATGAGGCCCAGGTGGCGCTCGATCAGCAGCCGCGCGGTCGACACTAGAAGCGATACGGGCAACACCGCCTGCCGTGGCGTCGGCGGCGCCTCGTCGTCGATGCCGGCAACCGGGCGGAACGCGTCCTGACTCAATCAGGTCTCCGGGCGCGGGCGGTTAGACAACGCAGGCGCAACATGGGATTTGTCCAGGACATGAACTGGAGTGGTCAATACAACAACACGGTCATCGGAACATTTGCGGCGCCGCGAAATCGGCCGGCGCGGCCATGGGCACGATGCTGCAACGTGCTGAATCGAAAGTGTAATATTTCGGCCATAAATTGGGCATCGCAACCTTTTTCCGTGCCCCGGCACCACTTAGCGAATGAATTTACAAGATATACACACTTCTATCCACAGGATTTGTGGAAAACGTCGCGCAAGCAGCGTGGGCGACCCTGCGGAATCCCTTGATCGGCGCGGAATTCCGGGGAATCGCGCCGCCGCCCCAAGAGCGCGGCAATGACGGGGCCTGCGGGGTTGGATAGAATGTCCCGTGCCCCTATCTTGTTCATGAACAAAGCGCAGATGAATGCTGCGCTGCCACAACTGGATGCTCGTGATCGCGTCATCGTGAAAACTCTAGACTCCGCCAAGGCCGCCAAGGGCGCGCCTCCGCCGCGTGGCGCCGGCAGGGAGCCGCCCGCGCCGGCGCCCAACTTCCTGCGGGCGATCGTCGCCGAGGACAACCGTACGGGCAAGTACGAGGGCCGCGTCGTAACGCGCTTTCCGCCGGAGCCCAACGGCTACCTGCATTACGGGCACGCGAAGTCGATCATCCTCAACTTCGGCCTTGCCGCCGAAAATGGCGGCGTCTGCCACTTGCGCTTCGACGATACCAATCCGCTGAAGGAGGAAGTCGAGTTCGAGGACGCGATCGCGCAGTCGGTGCGCTGGCTGGGCTACGACTGGGGCGGCCATCGGTATCACGCTTCCGACTACTACGGCGACCTGTATCGCTTCGCCGAATGGTTCATCGAGCATGGACTCGCCTATGTCGACAGCCAGTCGGCGGAGGAGGTCCGCGCGACGCGCGGCACGCTGACGCAGCCGGGCATCGACAGTCCGTATCGGGCGCGCACGGCGGCCGAGAACCTCGATCTCTTCCGCCGGATGCGCGCGGGCGAGTTCCCGGACGGCGCGCATGTGCTGCGGTTGAAGATCGACATGGCCAGTGCGAACGTCAACCTGCGTGATCCCGCGATCTACCGGATCCGTCACGCGCGGCATCACCGCACCGGCGACGCGTGGTGCATCTACCCGCTCTACGACTACACGCACTGCATCTCCGATGCGCTGGAGCGGATCACCCATTCGATCTGCACGCTGGAATTCCAGGACCATCGCCCGCTGTACGACTGGGTGATCGACGAGCTCGCCGACGGCGGCATGCTCGCGCGACCGCTGCCGCGGCAATACGAGTTCGCGCGCCTGAATCTCACCTACGTCGTGCTGTCCAAGCGCCGGCTGATCGAGCTGGTCGAGAAGGGTTTCGTCGACGGCTGGGACGATCCGCGGATGCCGACGCTCGTCGGCGCCCGCCGCCGCGGCTTCACGCCGGAGGGATTCCGGCTGCTGGCCGAACGCACCGGCGTGTCGAAATCCGATTCGTGGATCGACATGAGCGTGCTCGAGGACTGCATGCGCGACGATTTGAACGTGCGCGCGCAACGCCGCATCGCCGTGCTCGACCCCGTCAGGCTCGTCATCGACAACTATCCGGAAGGCCAGAGCGAAGAATGCTTCGCGCCCAACCATCCGCAGCAGCCGGAACTCGGCCGCCGCGCGCTGCCGCTGACGCGCGAACTGTGGATCGAGCGCGACGACTACACCGAGACGCCGGCCAAAGGATATTTCCGCCTGACGCCAGGCGCCGAAGTGCGGCTGCGGTATGGCTACATCATTCGCTGCGTCGGCGCCGACAAGGACGCGGCCGGCAACGTGACGGCCGTCCACTGCACGTACGACCCGGAAACCCGCAGCGGGACGCCCGGCGCCGACGCGCGCAAGGTGAAGGGCAACATCCATTGGCTGTCGGCCGTGCATGCGCTGCCGGCGGAAGTGCGCATCTACGACCGCCTGTTCCGCGTGCCGTTTCCCGGCGCGCGCAATCCATGGGGCACGCGTGCGGACGGCACCGCGGCGGAGGATCCGGCGCCCACGCATCACGCGGTGGTGGCCGGCGACGAGGATGACGGCGCCGACGGCATCGAACGCAACTACCTGGACGACCTCAATCCCGAATCGAAGCGGATCCTCGCGGCTTACGTCGAGCCGGCACTGGGCGCCGCGGCGCCGGAGGAGCGCTTCCAGTTCGAGCGCCACGGCTATTTCGTCGCCGACCTCGGCGATCACGCGCCCGGCAGTCCGGTGTTCAACCGCGCGGTGACGCTCAAGGACTCCTGGTCCAAGCTGTAAGGGCGGGCGCGCGCTGCATGGCGGCGCGAGGCGGCGGGTCTTGCATCGCTGCGCACCTGCCCCCACTTCCGTTGCACTCCCACGCGCGGCGCCGCCGCGCTAAGATGGCATTGCCAATTTTTCACTGGAGTCGGGCATGAAACGCATCGTTCTCTTCCTGGCCACCAACCTGGCCGTCATCGTCGTGCTGTCGATCGTGCTCAAGGTGCTGGGCCTCGATCGCGCCGGCTATGCCGGCGCGGGCTACGGCCAGCTGCTCGTGTTCTCGGCCGTCGTGGGCTTCACCGGCGCGATCATCTCGCTGCTGTTGTCGAAGACGATGGCCAAGTGGTCGACCGGCGCGCAGGTGATCACCCAGCCGCAGGGCGAGGTCGAGCAATGGCTGGTCGGCACCGTGCAGCGGCTGGCGCAGAAGGCCGGCATCGGCATGCCGGAAGTGGCGACCTACGAAGGCGCGCCGAACGCGTTCGCCACCGGTGCGTTCAAGAACTCCGCTCTGGTGGCGGTCTCCACGGGCCTCTTGCAGTCGATGAACAAGGAAGAGGTCGAAGCGGTGCTCGGCCACGAGATCGCGCACATCGCCAACGGCGACATGGTGACGCTCACGCTGATCCAGGGGGTGGTCAACACATTCGTCATTTTCCTGGCGCGGGTCGTCGGGTCGATCGTCGATCGCGCCGTGTTCAAGAGCGAGCGCGGCAACGGTCCTGGCTACTTCATCACGGTGATCGTGCTGGAGATCGCCTTCGGCGTGCTGGCGTCGATGATCGTCGCCTGGTTCTCGCGGCAACGCGAGTTCCGCGCCGACGCCGGGTCGGCGCAGTACCTGGGCACGCCGTCGCCGATGGTCAACGCGCTGCGGCGCCTAGGCGGCGTGGAGCCGGGTGAACTGCCGAAGGCGATGAAGGCGTTCGGCATCACCGACCGCGCGGGCATCATGGCGCTCTTCTCGACGCACCCGCCCATCGAGCAGCGGATCGCGGCGCTGCAGTCCCGCGCGTAAGGCGGAATTGGGGTCAGAGCTGTAATCATCGGCCGGCATCGGGGTCCGACCGGCATCGGGGTCAGAGCTGTAATGGCCGGCATCGGGGTCAGAGCTGTAATCAT
>JBDTNR010000111.1:0-8784 GCA_039933655.1 Betaproteobacteria bacterium
TCACCGCGCCGCCGGAAGACGGCGACGGCGCGCGGCGCAGCATGCTCAACGCGCTGAAGAACGCGCGAATGCTGCCCACTGACATCGAGTACATCAATGCGCACGGCACCTCCACGCCGCTCGGCGACATTGCCGAGTGCATGGGGGTCAAGCGTGCGTTCGGCGATCACGCGCGCAAGCTCGCGGTGTCGTCGACCAAGTCGATGACCGGCCACCTGCTCGGCGCCGCCGGCGGCATCGAGGCGGTGTTTACCGTGCTCGCGCTGCGCGACCAGATCGCGCCGCCAACCGCCAACCTGGTCGATGTCGATCCGGCGTGCGACCTCGATTTCGTCCCGCTGGTCCCGCGCCGGATGAAGATCACCGGCGCGCTGTCCAATTCGTTCGGCTTCGGGGGCACCAACGCGACGCTGGCGTTCCGCGCGCTGTCCTGACCGCCGTCATCGGTACCGCAGTTCCCGCATCGACCTCGAGAATGGCCCTCATCGTCCAGAAATACGGCGGCACGTCGGTAGGCACGACTGACCGCATCAAGAACGTCGCGCGTCGCGTGGCCCACCATCACAAGCTGGGGCACCAGGTGGTGGTGGTGGTGTCGGCGATGTCCGGCGAGACCAACCGGCTGCTCGGACTCGCGAAGGAGATCTCCACCAGTCCGAACCCGCGCGAACTCGACGTGATCGCCGCCACCGGCGAGCAGGTGACGATCGGCCTGCTGGCGATCGCGCTGGGGGAAATCGGGATCGCGGCGAAAAGCTATACCGGCGGGCAGGTGCGCATCCTGACCGACAACGCCTACACCAAGGCGCGCATCCTCGAGATCGACGAGGCGAACATGCGCGCCGACCTGGACGCGGGCCGCGTCGTCATCGTCGCCGGCTTCCAGGGCGTGGATGCCGACGGCAATATCACCACGCTCGGCCGCGGCGGCTCCGACACGTCGGGCGTCGCGCTGGCGGCGGCGCTCAAGGCCGACGAATGCCAGATCTACACCGACGTCGACGGCGTCTACACGACCGATCCGCGCATCGTTCCCGAGGCGCGCCGGCTCGACACCGTCACGTTCGAGGAAATGCTCGAGATGGCGAGCCTGGGTTCCAAGGTCCTGCAGATTCGCTCGGTCGAATTCGCCGGCAAGTACAAGGTCAAGCTGCGCGTGCTGTCGTCGTTCGACGATCCGGAATCGACGGCCCCCGGCACGCTCATCACATTCGAGGAAGACGACAACATGGAACAGGCGATCATCTCCGGCATCGCGTTCAACCGCGACGAGGCCAAGATCTCCGTGATGGGCGTGCCCGATAAGCCCGGCATCGCCTACGCGATCCTGGGCCCGGTGGCGGCCGCCAACCTCGACGTCGACATGATCGTGCAGAACATCGGCGCGTCGGGCCACACCGATTTTTCGTTCACGGTGAACCGCAGCGAATACGCGAAGACGCTCGACGTGCTGGCGCAGGAGCGCGGCAAGAACTTCGCGGCGCGCGAGATCATCGGCGACAACAAGATCTGCAAGGTGTCGGTCGTGGGCATCGGCATGCGCTCGCACACCGGCATCGCGTCGAAGATGTTCAAGACGCTGGCCGACGAGGGCATCAACATCCAGATGATCTCGACGTCCGAGATCAAGATCTCCGTCGTCATCGACGAAAAGTACCTGGAGCTCGCCGTGCGCGTGCTGCACAAGGCATTCGCGCTCGACCAGGCGCCGGCCTGAAAGGGGCGGTAACCTGCGGATTTGGCTTGGAAAATCCTCACCGGCGCTAGGCGGGACCACGCCGCCGCAGGTATAATCGCAGGCACGGAGACGTGGCCGAGTGGTCGAAGGCACTCCCCTGCTAAGGGAGCATACGGGCCAAAACCTGTATCCAGGGTTCGAATCCCTGCGTCTCCGCCAGTGATCGATCCGGCACGAACGTGCCGCCCGCGGTTGCGACGCGGGCTGGCGGGGGTCGTTGCCGCCTCCAGGTCGTCGATCGTCCCGATCGGACACAGCAGGTTCTTCATTCTGATCGAAGCGACGCGACGTTCGTTGTCCGCGTTCGAACTGACGCGCGCGGCGTTGCGCGACTCGCCGCGACGAGGCAGGTGAAGCGATGGAACTGTGGAAACTCGAACCGGGCAAGCCGGCCACGCCGATGGCGGCCGACGAGCGCCTGCCGGAGCAGGGATTCGCGTGGCTAGACCTTGCCTACGAGGAGGTCGATGCGGGGCACGCCGAGATCGAGCGGCTGACCGGCGTGCGCATTCTCGACGTGCACCTCGGCGACGCGAAGAACCCTGCGCATCCGTCGTCCTTCGACAACACCGACACCTACGAGATTGTGGTGTTTCGCGGCCTGTCCCCGAACACCACCGTGGACGAGATCGTCACGCGCCCGATGACGTTCTTCAATTTCGACAAGCTGCTCGTGACCGTGCGTGCGCGCGACAGCCGTTCGTGTGCGCAGGTGAAGGCGCGCTTCGTGAACCTGCCCGGCAAGTCTCCGCAGAGCCCCGACGATCTGATGCAGAGGCTGATCTCGGCGATGGTCGACCACTACCTCGAACTGCGCCACCCGCTGGCACAGCGCCTCGACGACTGGCAGCAATTGCTCCTCGATCCGCGCAAGCCATTTCATGACTGGGCGAAGCTCCTGGCGAGTCGCCGGGAGATCCGCCAGTTGCAGAACCTCTCCGAGGAGCAACGCGACGCCATCCAGGAATGGCACGACTACCGGATCGCCGACCTGTCTCCGGCGATGCACGCGCGCTTCGCGGACATCGTCGAGCACATCGAACGTGTTCTGAGGCATGCCCGCACCGTCGAGCACCAGGCGGAGTCGGCCGTGCAGCTTTACTTCGCCGCGATGAGCCATCGAACGACCGACATCATGCGTCTGCTCACGCTGATCACGGCGATCTTCATGCCGTTGACGCTCATCACCGGCATCTACGGGATGAACTTCGACGTCATTCCTGGCTTGCACAAGCCCTATGGATTCTGGATCGCGATGGCGGCCATGGTCGGCGTCGTCGTTGCCATGCTCGCGTATTTTCGCCACCGGCGATGGTTCTAGGCGCCTGCGACCCGCGCGGCGGCAAGGCTGCCGATCCGGGCGACGATGCGCCCTCACGCTTGACGTGACCGGTCAGTGAAAATTCGCGGCGCGCGGGAGAGCGAAGTCGGGCGAACGCGCATGGACCTGCCGAAGCGAGGCTGTCTCCACGAGCCGCTCTGCCAGACAGACAGCGATCCGGCGGGTCACGCCACATAACGGAGGATCGCGTCGTAATGGCCTGTGCTGCCGGCGAGAACCAACGGGTGCCAGACACCCCGAGCGTGCCGGCGGATCGGGTCTGCCGAACACGGCGACGCAGCCCCGCCGTGCCCCCCGGTACCCTGCCCACTGCAGCGTGACCGTTCGTCAACCGGTCGGTGGCGGTGCTTGCATACAATTGCGGTTCCGGGGCCGCGGCAGTGCGCTTTCTCTTATCTGGACTTGCGGGTGGCCGTTGTCTTCGCGCGCTTAACGGCCTTCGGGCGCTTCGCGGCTTTTGCTGCGGGTCGCTTCGAGGTCTTTGCCGTGGGGCGCTTGGTGGACTTGGCGGTCGCACGCTTGGCAACCTTGACCGTCTTGCGACCGGTCACCGCTTTCGTCGCGCGCTTGGCAGCAGCTGGCTTGCCACCCAATCCCTCGGACATGCCGATCAATATCCCGCTGGCAAGGATCGCGAAGTTCTGCGTGAGCAGATGCGCGGCCTTGAAGCCCGTCTCGCGCTGCGCGCGCATCGCCGCTTGTGCCCGCTTCGCGTACTCCCGCATCGTTGACGCGACCTGCGTGCCCGTGGCCGTACCCGACCGCTTGGTTTGCGCCAGCACGCGGTCCCACGGCGCCTTGATCTTCTCGCCGGCACTTTCCGTTGCCTGTTCGATGCTGCGCAGGAACGCGTCCTCGAATCTTTCGAGTTCGTCGAGGGCTCGCTTGAGATTGGAGTCGTCGAAGTCGTAACCCTCGCCGGTCAGCCGGTGCAGGGCGACGTTGCTCGCCTCGACGGCCTTGAGCATGGCATCGTCCATGCCGGCGACGGTGTCCGAGAGCGTCTTCTCCACCTTGAGCTCACGCTTGGCCACACCTAGCGTCACTCCTTCGGTGACGCTGCGCAGGACCTTTCCGATCTGGTCGAGTGTGAGTTCGCGTTGCTGCAGTGCCTTGAGCGTCAGGTTGCGCACGGCAGCGCGCACGTCGCTGCCTTGCTTGACGGACTGGCTCGCCAGGCTCTTCAGTACCTGGTCGACATCGAATGCGGGATTGGCCATCACTTGCTCCTCGGTTGCATGGGGAACCCGGCCGAACCCGTGGGGAAAGTCCCGCCGGATTTCGGCCGGATCACGAAGCGCTGCGGTCACGCCTTCTTGGCGGCGTCCTTCACGTCCTGCTTGATGTCAGCCACCTTTGCCTGCGCCTCGCCGCGAACCTTCTGAACCTTGCCTTTTTCTTCCAGCTTCTCGTTGCCGACGAGCTTGCCGGCGACTTCCTTGATCATGCCTTTCACTTCGGTGACGCGACCCTTGACCTGGTGTTTGTTCATGCTCATGACGTACTCCTGAAAGTGCATGCCGTCGACTGCCCGGCATGCCGTGCTCAACGATTGGGAACGTCGAAACCACGGGCACATGCGCCTCGTTTGTCATCGTTGCACATGGACGTGAGCCGATCCTCTCCATTCATACCTTGTGTTCCGTGTTTCGGCGTATCGTTGGTTCAGTCTGGACTGGCGATTGGGCCGCGTCTGTGCGCTTTCGCACACTGGCATTAACGAATATCAATGGGGGCGATAGCTAGGCTTGCTACATTTTGCCGACTGGCCAGGGTGATGGCCCGTTCGTCGCACGCGGGGAGCGTTGTTTGGCACGATCGCAGCGCAGGCATAACTGTACGGAGAATGATGTGATCAACGAACGATGGAGCATCGCATGACGAAAATCATCCACATCATCGCCTTCGCCTTGGCGGCGGGGGTTCTGGCATTCGGACTGTCCGCGTGCGAGAAGAAGGAAGGCCCCGCGGAACGCGCCGGCAAGCAAATGGACAAGGCGGTCGAGAGCGTCGGGAAAAAGCTCGAGAAGACGGGTGAGCAGATCCAGGACGCAGCCCGGGACGCGAAGAAATAGCGACAACCGCCGCGAATGCAGCGGTCGCCGCCGCCGCCTGACTCGCCCGCCGATTCGACCCGGTCAGCTTTCCGGCTGCGCCAACGCGGGCGCGCCTTTGGGCGATTGAATCCCAGCGCGCCCGCGGGGCGCGCCCTTCGGCACCTCGGACGTTTCGCGCTGGGCGCGAGTCAGACCGACGGCGACAGCGGGGGCGATGGTGTGTGGCGACGATTCGCTTGACGCTTCAACGCAGTCCGAAGAACGACAGGACGGCGATGATGATGACGACTGCACCGACGATGTAGACGAGCCTGTTCATGAGTTTGCCTTTCGCGCAAATCGAGGCATCGATTCGCCCGCCAAAGGCGACTCTCCGCACACCGGTCTTACACTGTACACATGTCGGCCCTTTCGCTTCCTGCGCGGGGCCACATGATTCCAAACGCGGCCAACGTTTTCTGTTGGCATAGCGTAAAACCTATTCTAGCGAAGTTCTCCATGGCGCACTGTGCGGTAGTGCACATAGGGTCCCGTCGGCGCACACCCCGGAGCGCGCAGCCGCCATGGCCGAGGCTCGACGACCCTTCCGGGTCGATTGTGGACAGCGACGCGAACGATTGGCCACGTTCGCCCGGCCGCGATCGAGGTAAGCGAGACGCGGACAGGTCCGCCCGCGCGTCGCGCGAGCATGGTTCAAGACGGCGATGCGCTGATGCCGGAGCGGCATCATCGCCGCATCGATCGATTCGCTTCTACCCGTGATACGCTGACCACGACACCGCACGCGGGCAACCGCAGAGAAGGGCACGATGATTCGCCGGTTTGCCTGTCTGGTTTTTGCATTGTGGTCGTGCATCGGGGCGCCAGCCTTGGCCGCGGAGTTGGCGGGCGTCGCGCTTGCCGACAAGGTGTGGGTCGGCGGGCAGCCACTAGTGCTGAACGGCGCCGGCGTTCTCAACAAGTTCATCTTCAGGATCTATGTCGGCAGTCTGTACCTGCCGCAGAAGGCCGGGGATCTTGCGGGCGTGCTGGCCAACGGACCGCGCCGGATCCAGATGAACCTGTTGCGGGATCTGACTTCGGACCAGCTCGTCGGCGCCTTGGTCGGCGGCCTCGACGCCAATAATTCGCCCGTCGAAATGGTGGCCATCAAGCCGCCGATGGACGATCTCGTGCGGATCATGAAGCGCTTCAAGGACGTGGACATGAAGGAAAGGGATGTCCTGACGCTGGACTTCGTCGACGGCAGCACGAAGGTCGCGCTCAACGGCGAAGCGATCATCATGATTCCGGGAGAGGCATTCAACAACGCGCTCACCCGGATCTGGCTCGGCGACAGGCCGGCCCACCGCAACCTGAAGAAGGCGATGCTGGGCGGCTGACGTGCCCGCACACAGACGCTGCCGGGGTCGTCGCGCGTGACGTCTACGACCGGCCAATCCGTTCTGGTCACCGGCGCCAGCGGCTTTATCGGAGGACAGCTGGTGCGCCGGCTGACCGCGCGCGGCTGCCAGGTGTCCTGCCTGGTGCGTGCGACGTCGCGTGTCGACGGACTGCGTGCGGCTGGCGCGCGGCTCGTCGCCTGTGAAATCGCTGACCGCGCGGGGATAGCGCGCGCCATCGCGTCGTCGAACGCGCGCTTCGTGTTCCATTTGGCAGGGCGGGTCCGCGCACTTGGACCTGAGGACTTCATGCGGGCGAACGCAGGAGGCGTCGAGGCGGTTGCGCAGGCGTGCACCGAGCAGCCTGACCCCCCGGTGCTCGTGCTGGTTTCGTCGCTCGCCGCGGCGGGGCCCTCGCGGGAGAGGCCAGTTGTCGAGAGCGATCCGCCGGCGCCGGTCTCGCACTACGGTCGCAGCAAGTTTGCTGGTGAGCAGGCGGCCATCCGCTACGCCGATGCGTTGCCCGTCACGGTCGTGCGGCCCTGCATCGTGTTTGGCGCGGGGGACCGCGGGATGCTGGAAGTATTCAGGCCGATCGCCCGATCGGGCCTGCATGCGGTCGGAGGAACCGGCGACCACGGCGTTTCGCTCGTCGCGGTGGCGGATCTCGTCGAGTGCCTCGTGCTTGCGGCGGAGCAGGGCGAGCGGCTGGTGCCCGGCATCCCGGGACAGGGGATCTATTTCGCCGCTGCGGAGGATGTCTCGTACGTCGAGCTCGGCATGGCGATCGCGCGCGCGCTCGGGGAGCCACCGCCACGCGTTCTCCGGCTTCCCCGGTGGTCGTTGCGGACGATCGGCTTGTTCGGCGATGTCGTGTCGCAGTTCCGCCGGCACCCTGGATGGGTCGGCCGCGACAAGGTCCGCGACGTTCTCGCAGGTTCGTGGACGTGTTCGTCGGCGAAGGCCAAACGGCAACTGGGTTGGTCGCCGGCGGCCCCGCTCGCCGATCGGCTGCGTGAAGCGGCGCAGTGGTACCGCGACGCGCACTGGCTTTGAGCGGCGGCCCGCCGCAGCGCGGAAGTCGACACGGCATTGCGGGCACGGGCACCGGCACCGGCACCGGCTTGGCCGGCATTCATAGCGCCCGGTCGTAGATCCGATAGGTCTTGGTCAGCTTCGTTCCCGCCCGCTTGAGTGTTCCGCGCGAGCTGTCATTGCTCTCGAGCACCCACGAAAACTCCCAGCCCTTGAGACCCCACGGCTTCGCCGCTTCGACCAGGCGATCGAGCAGCACGATGCCCAGCCCCGATTGCTGGTAGCCGGGCACCATCATCACCGCCATCGCCCGCGCGACGTTGATCCGCTTGCGCCCCCACATCAGCCTGAAGATGCCGAACGGCAACAATCGGCCGTCGAGCTTGCGGATGATCTGGTTGTAGTCGAGCAGCGCGAGCACGGCGCCGACGGCCTCGCCGTCGACCATGGCGAACGCCGCGAACTCCGGCGCGATGATGTGTCGCATATCCGCCGCGATACGCGTCACTTCGCCCTGCTGCAGCGGGGTGAAGCCCCACGTGCCTTCGAGTGCGCGGTTGTAGAGGTCCAGGAAGGTCCTGATCTCCGCGGCGAAGCGCGACCGGTCGAAACGGCGCACGACGAGGTCGTCACCCTCGAGCGCCGACATGACGGCGGGCTTGTAGCGCTCGACCAGCTTCGCGAGCAGCGCCACATCCATTTCGTACGCGTACATGTCCTGCGCCTTGGCGAATCCGCACGCCTCGATCAGCGCGGCGTAGTACGGAGGGTTGTAGGTCATCAGGAACACCGGCGGGCTCCCGAAACCGTCGATCAGCAGGCCGCAGGTGTAGTTGAGGGACGGATTCACCGGTCCGCGCCACGCGGTCATCCCGCGTTGCAGCAGCCAGGCGCGGCCCGCAGCGAAAAGTTCGTGCGCGACCGCGACGTCGTCGACGCATTCGAAAAAGCCGAAGAACCCGCGCTTTTCGCCGTACTTCGCGTTGTGGATGCCGTTGACGAATACCGCGACGCGCCCGACCGCCTTGCCATTCCGCTCGGCAAGAAGCGTCACCATCTCCGCGTGATCGAAGAAGGGATGCCGTCCCCAGCCCAGCAGCTGCCGCTCCTGCGACAGGATCGGCGGAACCCAGTTGCGGTCGTTGGCGTAGATCGTCCACGGGAGCCGCTGAAACCGCCGCCGGTCCCGCCACGATGCCACCGCCCTGACAGTGATCCCGTCGTTCATCG
>JBDTNR010000112.1:0-8730 GCA_039933655.1 Betaproteobacteria bacterium
GCGTCCCCGTGACCGTGCGGTGGTGCATCTGCATTCGACGCATTCGGTGGCGGTGTCCTTGCTGGCCGATGTCGACCCGGCCGAGGTGCTTCCACCTCTCACCGCGTATTTCGTCATGCGCATCGGCCGCTTGCCGCTGCTGCCCTACTTCCCGCCCGGAGACCCGCGGCTCGCCGACGTCGTCGCGATGGCGGCGACGCGCCACCACGCGCTGCTCCTCGCGAATCACGGCCCAGTCGTCTCGGGCACGTCCCTCGCGGATGCCTCGGACGCGGTCGAGGAACTCGAGGCGACAGCCAGGATCTGGCTCCTGCTGCGGCACGAGCGCGTGCGAACGCTCACGGCGGAGGAAGCGACCGAGATCCGGCGGCGGTTTCCACGCTGACCAATGAGGAGGCCCGATGTACGTCGTGACGGTTGAATTCGTGGTGAAGATCGAGCACATGCAGGACTTTCGGATGGCAATCGTTGCCAATGCGCGCACCTCCCGCGAACTCGAGCCAGGGTGCCACCAATTCGATGTCTGCACGAATCCTGCAAACTCTCGCGCAATCTTTCTGTACGAGCTTTACAGCGACCGCGCCGCGTTCGATGCGCACCTGGCATCAGACCATTTTCGGCGGTTCGACCAGCAAGTCGCGGCCTGGGTCGAGCACAAGACGGCGCGCATGCTCGAACGCCTCGACCCTTCAGTGCGAAGTCCCTGACGCGAGCGGGCTGCTACGGAGTGCTGATGCCGCAAGGAGCTTCGCGCGGCGAGCCCCCCCGACTTGCGGCGGAAATATATGCGCTCCAATCTCGCCACCGTGCCGGGGCCGAACTCCGCGATTCCCTGACTCGCTAATTCATGCTTTGTCGCAAATCGGCGAGGACGGAATCAAAGGAGTCTAGCCGTATAAAGCCGAGGCGCGGGTACTCCATGTCGACGATGACAAAAACCGCACCCGCCATGGCGAGCGCATAGAGAATTGCGTGCATCCAGGGTCGGCCGACGTTTGAAGCCATCGCCCGACCGGCGAGCAGCGCGGTGATCAGAGAGAGTCCGAATAGCAGTCCGAAGATTACAAGCGGTGGATGCGTAATTGCCGCCATCGTGCGGCTTGTAGCGATGTCGTTCATTTCATTGATCGCAGGCAGAAGCAGGATTCGCGTCGATTGCGATCCGTCCGATGCAGCGACCGCCTTCTCCCAAATCTGCTGCTCTATACGGTCGGCCTTGGCAAGGTCCGCCTTTGACGCTGCGATATCCGGGAGCACGCGATAGACGTCGAGACGAGTATCAACGTAGTTGCGGAACTGCTCTTTGAGTTCGTCTCGCGCAGGAGCCGGCAATAGGCTGAGACGCATATATGCCGTTCCGATTGCATTCGCCTCCGCGACAATGAGCCCGCGACGCTTGTCAAAACGTTCGGCGGCGCCAGAAAACGTAAAAGCCACCAGCAACCCAAGAAGTGCAAATATCGCGCCATCAATCACACCGCCGCCGATGGCTTTTGGATCGCCGCTGCGGTGGCTGCGATTCCCCATTCGATACCCTATCTCCACGCAAACAAGAATCGCGATGAACAACAATGACGCGAGCAGGATGGAATCGAATATGAAGTTCATTTGAGGTCAACGGAGTTGTCAATCCTGCGAGCTTCGCATACCACCTTTTGCTTCGCAACAACGATGGAGGCGACCGCTGATACTACCAATGGCGCAAGTTGAAACGATCGGTTGGCGTTCGCGAAAGGAAATGTTGGATCGCGATCAGCAATGACGGCGCCGAGCGACCACTCGATCGTGTGCAGCGACAGCTTCAAGCGACGCGCCCGAATCAAGTGTGGGTCGTCGGCTCTCCTTGCGTCGCCACCTGGACCGGCTTTGTGGATGTGGCCTCCAGCCAACATCTTTCCACTGGCTACCCGGAGCGTTTGGCCAAAGCGGGCATCGAGCCTTCAGTCGGGAGCGTCGGCGGATCCTGCGACAGCGCTCTGGCGGAATCGATCATCGGACTGTACAAGGCGAAGATCATCCGGAAGCGCGGCCCCTGGCGGAAGCGCGATGCCGGCGGGCACGCGACGTTGCTTTGGGTCGACAGGTTCAACAAACGGCGATTGCTGGAACCCGTCGGCAACTTGCCGCCGGCGAAAATTGAACTGGCGTGTTCACTTCGCCAGGAGGAGTTGGGCGTCGCGGCCTGACTCGACACAACCAGTCGCCAGGAATTCCGGGCGGTTCCCTATCCCGCCATCAGCATTGCCCGTCTGGTGTCGGCACAGGATCTTGAACTCTGAACGAGTCTACCCGGGACGCAAGACAGGGACGTCGGCTCCGGCGCGCGAGGGTACGTGAAGCAGGAACTCCGGAATGTCGGGTAGTCCGCCAATGAACGTGCCCTTCTTGCCGCCGTCGGCGGAAAATCGCCGCACGCGCTGCTCGAAGCGCTCGGCGACGTAAAGGTCTCCATCGGGGCCGATCGCGAATCCGGACGGCGCTTTGAGTTTGCGGTCGACAACAACACGCGCCTTGAGCTTGCCGTGAGGTGGCCCGTCCGGAATTTCGTAGGCGAGGATGCTCCCGCTGCCGGCCGCCCCGATATAGAGCGTTTGGTCATGCAGGACTAGATGCACCGGCCTTTTCATTCTCTTGCCTGCGATGCGCGCCACGAGGCGCCCCGACGCAACCTCGAATATCTTGACCGCATCCCCTGCTTCGTCCGCGACGTACAGATAGCTCCTGTGCACGATGATTCCGCGCACGGAATGGCGTGGCTTGCCATGGACGTCGAGCACGACCTTGAGTCCCTGGGGGGACGGCACGTCATGCGGCGGCTTGTCGCCAACGTCCGGGAGATGCCCTTGCACGGACGCCACCAGCGTACCCGGAAGGAAACGCCCCTTCGGATACGCCGCGCGCAGGTGGCGCGCCACTGGCGCAGGTCTGCGCGAATGGGGCAGGATCGCGATAACGGTATTGGTGTCCTGGCAGGAGATGTAGAGTCGTCCGTCGTCGCCAAGCTCGACGTCGAAGGGGTGAATCATCGCTGCGACCTGTTTGGAGGTCACAAGCTCCTCGGCATAGTGGAACATGTCCCCGCGACGGCGGTAGCGAGCGACGTGGCTATCCCGACGCCAGGCGTTGGCGATGTAAAGATCGTCGCCGACCAGGGCGAAACCGCGTGGAATATGCAGGGGACGGGCCCTGGACGAAGGATCCAGAAGCAATGGATGATCCTTGCGCGGTCTGCCGTCGTCCTCGAACACGCCGATGTTATCGAGGCCATGCCGGCCCTCGCCACGATAGCTGATCCACCACACGATGACCCCTCCCGGTTCAAGCGTTGCGTGCCGCCGTTAGCTTTCGTGCGCAGGCGGACAGCGCCTAAGGTAGTCCTCCTGCATGCTCTTCAGCTTGAGGATGGCGAACAAGATTAGAGCGCCCGCCCCCAGCACGAGCGCACTGCCGAACACCCTCTCCTGATCATAGGCGCCCAGTCGATTGGAGACGTAGGCGGCGATGATCAGGCCGACGATCGCGAGGTTGATGGCCCAGTTCACGGGTCGCGAGACGACGTAGTGCAACGTGCCGAAACCGGCGAGCTGGTAAATCATGAACGGGAAGATCGCGACCATGGGCAATAACTCGGAGGGTCCGAGCGCCACATTGATCGCGCCTGGGGCCTTGGCGTGAAGCAGCGTACTGCTCGCCAGCTCATGAAACAGGGCGGGCACCGCGCAGAGAAACGGCACGACTGCAAGCAGCTCCAGAACCAGCGCTCCGCTCCAGACACCAGTCCTGGACGCCGGATCGGCGCCCCTGCCTTCCGATTGGGTCGCGACGAACAGTCCGCCGACGATGGCCGCCGCGCTCGATAGCATCAGCAGTTCCACCGTGATGCCGAAGCCCGTGGGCTCACCCGCCTTGAGCAAAAGCAGGGCAAGGAAGCCGGGCGTATAGAACATGACCCGAACCAACCGTGCCCATACGCGCGGGTCGCGCTCCGGTGGGAGGACGGGAAGCGGATTGCCGTCGGTTCCGGTCGTTGGTCTTTCCTTGGACATTGTTGGAACTCCCTGAGTTGATATTTACCTGTTAGTGCGAAGTTTCGCTGATGCTGGACGCCAGCGCTAGTCTCATATTTTTCCGCGATGTCCCGCAGATGCTCGACCACCTCGTACGAATGGTGATCTATCGGCACCCCGGTAGTCTGCATCAGCACGTCGAACGTGCCGGGTGCAGTCAACTGCTTGTCCCACTCGGTCGTCGGCTTCGACAAGCGAATTGACGACAGCAACGAGGATTCGCTGGATGTGATCCAGCCGTGTCCGCTGCCCGATGAGCCGCAGCGCTTCGACCTCGTTGAACACGTCGAACATGCCGCGCATCGCAAGATTGTCGGGCACGCCGCCGACGACGAGATGAAGGTACGGGCGGTCCTTACCGTTCTCGTACGAGTGCAACGCGGAAAGCCCCTGCATCGCCCGTGCCGCCGGGCGTATCGGGTGCTTCGAGTTGGCGATCAGGTTGATCCAGGGTGGTTCGCGATAGCCACATGTGCCGCCTTCGTTGTTCATTATAAACGGACAGGATTGCGGGCACCGCCGACGACGCGGCGGCGGCGCGGCAAAGCCGCAGGCGTGCCCTCCGGCACGCGGCAGAAGAAGGCCGCGGCGCGAGTGCCGTCTCCGAAAAACGCGAGAATGATTAAAATTTCGTGATCGCGCAGTTCGTGCCGCCACGTTGAAAACCATAGCCGGCGTGCTCAACGCGGTCGATGCGCGGATTGACCGGAGGCGTCGCGCAGCCGGTGAGTCCGCGCGCAACGAGCACCCGCAACACACGCCCGCCGATAACGAAGCGAGCCATCACAACCTCCGGCTTTTGCACACGCTCAGGAACAGTGGTGGTGATGGCGGTGGCGCGTCACCAGCTGAATGCGACGCCCAGCATCGGGCCATTGAAGTCGAGGGACTGAACCTCCGAGCTCGACTTGAACTTGTAGTCGATGTAACGCCATCCGCCGATGACCTGGCCCCAGGAAAACGCGTAGCCCAGCCCACCGATAACCTGCCAGGTCAGATCCGACTGGCCGGTGCCGACATCGGCATACCAAGGCACGAACCATTGGCGATTGGCACCAAACGAAAATCGGCCCTTCGCGCCGACAATGGCGTCCCAGTATGAGACCTTCACGTTGCTGCTGCCCGAGCGCCCCGGGCCGACCAGAGGCCCTACGTCGGCGCTCAGCGAGTAGCTCAACGTCTGTTTGAGATCGAGCAGGCGAGCGCCGGCGAGGAGGTCGACCGTTGCTGCCGGTTCGGCAATGGCGCGATACGTGCCCGCCAGTTCCCAGACCGCGCCCTTGAGATCGAGGTTGGCGTTGGCCGTCACTCCGACGGGCGGCTCGTGCCCATCGATGGACAGATTGCGGGTGCCGGTATTCGATCCGCCAACGTCGAGATAAAGAATGTCGGTGAGAAATCCGTAGCGACCTTTGCGTGCCTCGAAGGTCCCCATGAACGTGAACTTGAGATTGTCGATGAGCTTGCTCGCGTCGACGTTGATGCTCGAGCCGCCGCGTTCCGGGAAGGACGTCGTGCCGCCGATATCTGGAAAGTATCCGTAGATGATCGCCTGGAACTGCCAATCGTCCCTTGTCTGAGCGTGCGCGGTAATGGGCAGCGCAAGCGTGACGACTACCAACGCGACTGCCCGTGTTACTGACTCAATTCTTCCTGATTTCATGTCTGCTGCTCGATTCTCGCCTGGCGGCGCTTATCTCAAGTCACGTTGAAACTGCGGAATCGAGCCATTGCGCGATGCTCGGCACGGCTCGGCCGTCACTTCGTGCGTGCGAAAACCACAGCGAACTGCTGCTGCGCCACCGCCTGGTAATAGACGCCCTTGAGCACGTCACTGACCGGGTCGTAGTTCAATGAGTACGTCGATCCGTTGTAGCCGCCTGCCCGCAGTTCGAGAAAAACTTTGATCGTCTTGCCGTCGCGTGTCGCCTCGGCCTTCGCGAATGGCAGCGGCTTCGGATTGGCGTAAACGGCGTCGAGCTTGCCGTCCGCACTCACGCTCTTGATCGCGATGGTGTAGCCGCCATCGGGCCGCACCCAGCGGCCCTCCAGCGCGGCGAAGGCCGGGTCTGCCTGCAACGCCGGCGGAGATTGCGCGGGAACCGCCGCCGGGGCCACCAAAGCCCCAAGGGCGAGCACGGCCCGGGCTATCGTGAGCGCGAAACGGTTCAAGATTTGTTCTCCCTCCTTGCCGCCACCGAGCGCGACCAAACCCGGTCCGCCGACTCCATCATTTCGGGAACATGAGCTGCACCTGCACGCGCAACTGCCAATAGGCGGCGTCGTCCGGGCGCACCACGTTGTAGTAGGCGCCCAGCTGCGTGTTCACCGGCAGCCTGCCGAGGTGGAACACCTTGCCGATACCCATGCCCAGCGGCACGGTCCATTGCTGGCCGTTGTCGGCCTTCCAATTGGCGGTGATGATCGGCACCGTGTTGATGTAGAAGCCCTGCGGGAAGTTGTAGTTCAGGAAGGGCTGAATCAGGAAGTTGTTGTACGAGCCGCCTTGTCTGTCGCTCGACAACGACCACACGTTGTTGATCAGCGCGCCGTAGACCCACGGGTCGCCATGCTCGAGATGCAGCACCACCGCCTGCGGGCCCAGGCCCCAGTTGCCATTGCCCAGCACGTCGCTGGTGTTGGTGGGCAACTGCGCAATGGCGCCCACGCCCCAGATCAACCCGCCCGGCGCGGGCTTGCTGGGCGACAACATGCCCGAAAACTGAATGTCGCCCAGCCCGAAGGTGCTGCCCTGTCCCCGCGCAAAACCGGGCTGCCAGATCAGCGGCAGGATGGTGCGCGTGATCAGGTTCCAGTCGTTGTTCAACGTCACCGGGATCACCGGCTGAATACTGAGGATGTTCTGGGTGCCGTCCTGCGGACCAACGTTGAAGTTCGTGTTGTTCTGGAACGGCACGCTGACCATCGCGCCCACCGGGTTCTGCGCGATCTTGGCCAACTCCTCTGCGCTGAGCTCGGCGTGGGCGGGCGACGCGAGCAGCGCGCTCGACGCGATGACGCCGGCCCACAAGACCTTGAACTTGCCGTGAGTCATCGTAGTCATGCTTTCGGGTCACTTCTCATTGTTCTGAAACGGAATGCGCGCGTCCTTCTCGAAACGCGCTTGGCGCTTGCGTGCGAAGACCCAGATCACGATCGCCACGAAAACGACGATCAGGATCAGCTGATAGACCGTCCATTCCATGCCGCGGCTCCTGTCGATTCAAACCACTAAGCGTGGGCGCATTCAAAGCACTACCGTGGCCGGCGCCCCCGTGGGCGCCGGCACTCGATATTGCTTACTCGCGGCCAGCGGCGACCCTCTTCATGGCTTCTTCGAACGTCTTGATGTCCGCCGGCGACAACTGCGGCCGGTCGATCTTGATCGTCAGCTTGTTGAACTTGGCGGTCAGCGGGAATGGTGGCTGGTAGTCGTCGTCGTTGACGCCGGTGATGGTGTCGGAGCCCATGTCGAAGCTCTCATCCCACTGCAGGATAAGGGGGATCGTTTTTTCCATCCTCTTGGTGGCAACTACCTTGCCGTCCACCTTGAGAACGCCGGTGCCCGGGCGGCCGATACCGGTGAAGTTGTTGTAGGCCATCGTGCCGATACCGAGGCCCTCGTACTTGAAGTCGAACTCCAGGATGTGCCGGCCCGGCGCGAGCGCCTCCGGGCCTTCCCACTTCGGCCGCTCCAGATCCAGCAGATTCCACAGGAACACCGGCTTGCCCTTGAGCAGGTAGAAGCCATATCCGGCGAAGCGTCCGCCGGAGGTCACGATCATGCCCTCGGCGCCGCCCTCGGGAACGGTGATGTCCGCCGTGATCGTGTAGGAGGTGTCGAGCAGGAAAGGCGCATCGCCCTGCGGGGTACCGGTGAACGGTCGCGTATAGACGAGTTCCGTGCGGCCGGCGGTGAGGCTGGGGCGTGGCGCTGCGATCCGGGCGCCAACCGAGGCGTCCAGCGGAAGCACCTGGTACTTCTTGACTTCCTCGAGGAACAGTGCCCGCATCTCCTTCACCTTGCCCGGGTGCTTCGCGGCGATGTCGTCGGACTGGTTCCAACTGGTGTTGAGGTCGTAGAGCTGGAAGACCTGATTGTTCAGCGGGTCCGGGTTGGCCGGCAGAAACGCCTGCCAAGGCGCGCGGTTGGCCTTGGTGCTCATCAACCAGCCTTCGTGGTAGATCGCCCACTGCCCCATCATCTCGAAGTACTGTGTCTTGTGCTTCGACGGCGCCTTGGCGTTCGCGGCGTCGAAGGTGTAGGCGAAGCTGGTGCCCTCGATCGGCTTTTGCTTGATGCCATCCACCATTTGGGGCGCCTTGATGCCGGTGACCTCCAGGATCGTGGGCACGATATCGATCACGTGCATGAACTGCTCGCGCAGCGCGCCCTTGTCCTTTATCCCTTTCGGCCAGTGGATCACCATGTTCTGGTTGACGCCGCCGAGGCGCGATGCGTTCTGCTTGAACCAGTCGAAGGGCGTATCGAAGGCCCAGGCCCAGCCGGCGGACATGTGGGGGTAGGTCAGTTCGGTGCCCCAGGCATCGTAGAACTTCATCTGCACATCCACCGGCGTATTCTCGCCGTTGAAGAACGCGACCTCGCTGAAGTTGCCCATCGGCGCACCTTCGCCGCTGGTGCCGTTGTCGCCGTTCTGGT
>JBDTNR010000113.1:0-8706 GCA_039933655.1 Betaproteobacteria bacterium
CCGAGCAGGCGGATGACGATCTCGCGGTCCGAGTACGACGTGTAGTTGTACGGGATCTCGCGCAGTCGGGGCGCGTCCGCACCCGTGTCCTGCGTGTCGATGAAGGCGTCGGTCACCGTGTTCATGGCAGCCTGCTAGTCTACCGCAGTGCAACATACGGCGCGGACACGCCATGTAGGACAGCGTGAGGGACATTTGCAGCCATTGGGGAATTCCCGACGGGCCTTGAGGTCACTATCGTAGGTGATTGCGCAGGCCCGGGCGCCTTGCCCGCCACCAGCAGCCGCAGCCAACTTCAAAGCGCACCCTCCATGTCACTTCGTTCCCGCTTCCGCCAATCCATCGCGCTCGTCGCGCTCGCCTGCTCGTTCGCCGCCGTACCCGCCGCGCAGGCCGGCCAGCTCGATGCAGTCGAGTTCCATCACGCCGCATTCGACCACTACTTCGTCACCGCCGACGCGGTGGAGATCGGCAAGCTCGATTCCGGCGCCTTCGTGGGCTGGCTGCGCACAGGGCTCTCGTTCAAGGTGCTGGAGCCGACCGACACGTCGCCGGGTGCGCTGCCCGTATGCCGGTTCTACGGGCTTCCGGCCGCGGGACTCGATTCGCATTTCTATTCGGCGTCGGCGGTGGAGTGCAACGAAGTGAAGCAGAAGTTTCCCGACGCCTGGCTCTTTGAATCGGCCAACGTGTTCCAGGTCTACCTGCCCAATCAGACCACCGGCCAGTGCGCCGCCAACACCGTTCCCGTCTACCGCAGCTGGAACAACCGCATCGACTCCAATCACCGCTACACGACATCCGCGTCCGTCCATGACGCCATGATCGCGAAAGGCTACGTCGCGGAGGGCTACGGCCCGGGCCGTCCCGTCGCGATGTGCGCGCCGACGGCCGCGAGCGCGTTGCCGCCTTCCTGCGTGCTTTCGGCAAGCAGCACCGTCGCGACGGCAGGCGCCAGCGTCCTGCTGACGACCAATTGCACCGGCGCGCCGACGAGCTACGCATGGTCGGGCTGCACCAGCACTGGCGCCTCGTGCACGACCACTTCCAATGCCGCGGGCACGTTGACCTATGGCGTCGTCGCCACCAACGCCAATGGTCCCGGCGCCATGGCGAGCGTGCAGGTCACATGGACAACGCCCCCGCCGCCCCCGCCGCCAGAAACGCCGCCCTCCTGCGGCATCGTCGTGACGGCGCAACACGCCACACCGACGGTGGGCAAGCTGATCGTCCTCGAGGCGTCCTGCGGGGGCGGAGAAGCTACGTCGATCCAGTGGACCAACTGCGTGAGCTCGACCACGGTGTGCCATGTTCGCGGCAACGTCCCGGGACTGCAGACCTACAGCGTGACCGCCAGCAACGCCGGCGGCAGCAGCGCGCCAGCCACCGCCAACGTCAACTGGGTGGCCAGCGACGCGCCGCCGCTCGGATTGTGCGGACAGTACCCCTCGACGCTGTACACCGAGATGGGGAGTTCCAACGTCACTGCACGCTCCCTCTATGCCGAGTCGCCGGCGTTCGCGTGGAACGGTGTGTGGGCGATCCGCTTCACCGTGCCGCCCACGGCGCATGCCGGCCAGACTGGCTACCTGACGGTCGTCGAGTTCGGCGCGCCTGCCACCTATCGCGAGATCACCGTATCGTCGACGGCGTGCGATTTCCGCGCCACCGACCTGTCCGGACAAGCGGGACCGCTGGGACGCGCGAACAGCAACACCGCGTTCATGGGATTCGGCATCGGCGCCTCCACCCCCGGCACGCCGGGGCTGCAGCCGGGCGCCACCTACTGGCTCAGCGTGCGCAACTTCTATCCGGAGAACGGCTCCATCACCTGCCCGTCGTCCCCGGGACGCTGCGACGCGGCGGCGTCCATCAGTCTGCCGCGGTAACCGCTCACGTTCGCGGGGATTGGCGGTAGAATTTGCCGATTCCCCTTCCCCGCGGATACCTGCGATGACTCCGTTTCCTGGCCGCCGGTTGGCCCTCGTTGCGCTCGCCGCGCTGCTGCTCTCCGGCGGTGCCGTGGCGGCCGCCCCCACCGACCCCGGCTATCTCGACGACCTCTCCAAGTGGCGGACCCGCGCCGACGCGAGCTTGAAGCGTGAACGCGGCTGGCTGTCGATCGTCACCCGCGACGAACTCGCGCCCGGCACGTACACGATCGGCTCGGCCCCCGACAACAACATCGTGCTGCCAAAGTCCCTGGCGCCGGCGCACCTCGGCACCATCACGGCGGGCAACGACCGCGCGCGCCTCGTGCTGGCCAAGGGACTTTCGATGCAGACTGTCGCCAAGGACGATGCCGGCGAAGATTTCACGACGCGCGATCTCGTGACCGGCGCAACGCGACTCGAGTGGGTGACGTCGGGCCGCCTGTCGCTGCAGTTCGTCAAGCGCGAGGACGGCCGGATCGTCGTGCGCGCCGCAGATCGCGAATCGCCCCGCCGCAAGACGTTTGCCGGCCGCGTCTGGTATTCGCCGGTGGCGGAGTTCAAGGTGCCCGCGCGCTTCGTGCCAAAGCCGGATGGCGCGACGATTCCCATCGCCAACGTCCGCGGCGAAATCAGCTACGAGAAGGTCGCGGGCACGCTCGAGTTCACCGTCAATGGCCAGAAAATGTCGCTCGACGCGCTCGACGACGAGGGCAATCTCTTCATCATCTTCCGCGACGGCACGAGCAACTCCGCCACCTATCCGCCCGGCCGTTTCCTGACAGTGCAAAGGCCCAAGGACGGCGTGTGGGTCGTCGACTTCAACAAGGCGCACAACCCGCCGTGCGCCTTCTCGGCGTATACGACGTGCCCGCTGCCGCCGCCGCAGAACTGGCTGAAGGGCGACGTTGCCGCCGGCGAGAAATACGCAGGCAGGAAATCTTAAGGCCTCACGCGGTCGCGGTCTCGCGCGCATCGCGGAAGCGCCCGACATCGAGGCGTGGCCCCGAGGCGTGATGGGCGCCCGAGGACTCCCGCGTCCGTGAGTTCGCCCGCGGCTGGCGGTTTAACCGCACGGCCGAACGAGACTGACCGTCCATTGCCTCAAAGGTCGGGCACCGTTTGCCGGCATCCGCCGAAGGATCGCCAGCGACCGCCTGTCGCAAATTCCCGGGGCCGGGCGCCGCCCGGATATCATGGGCGCGCGCGCCCCGAGGGGTCGCTTGAGACGTAGCGCCGCGGCCCGCTCGCCGTATGGCGTTCGCGCAGGCGACCGATGGAATCAAGACCAAAGGCAACCCATGCGATTCATTGCGACACTTTTCATCGCGGCACTGTCCTTGTCGGCGGGGCCGTCGCACGCGCAGGTTGCGTGTTGCGCGGCGCAAGGCGGGGTCACCGGTGCGTGCACGCCCGATGGTCGCATCCTTTGCGGGGACGGGACCGCGAGTTCCTGCATGTGCCAGGGTGGGCTCACTCCGGGACCGACGACGCTTGGCCAGTTGCTGGTGCCGTTCACCACCTCCTTCGGCGACCATCTGTGGGGAAGTGCCAGCGCGGTCGCCACGTTGACGATCACCAACTACGGGTCCTTGCCGGTCACCGTCACGAGCGTCACGAGCCGCGCGCCGAACGAGTTCATCGTCGCGGCCAACAGCTGCGGCGTCGTCGCCGCGGGCAAGGGATGCACCGTCGGCGTGGTGTTCAAGCCCGCCGTGATCGGCGCTCGTACCGCGTTCATCGACGTGGTGAGCAGCGGCGTAGGTAGTCCACAGTCCTTTGTTGTCGTGGGCAACGGCACGGCCGCGACGATGGAAGTGGTCGAATATTTCCATTCGCCGTGGAATCACTACTTCATCACCAGCAACGCCGACGAGATCGCGAAACTCGACAACGGGGCCTTCGCGGGCTGGAAGCGCACCGGTCAGGGATTCACGGCGTACGCGCTCGGCATACCAGGCGTTGCGCCGGTCTGCCGTTTTTTCAGCACGGCGTTCGATCCGCGCAGCTCGCACTTCTACACCGGCATCGCCAGCGAATGCGCGGCGGTGAAGGCGAACCCGAGCTGGTCGTTCGAAGGGGAGGTGTTCGGCGTCGCGCTCCCTTCCGCCGCCGGGGCATGCCCGGGCGGAACCGTGCCCCTCTATCGCCTCTACAATGCGGGTCAAGGCGCCGCACCGAATCACCGCTACACGACCGACCTCGAGGTTCGCAATCTGATGCTGGTGTTTGGTTGGGTATCGGAGGGGTATGGCGCGACGGGGGTGATTGCTTGCGTGCCGCCGAATCCGTCCGGGCCAACCGCGACCGTCTCCGCGCCATCGCGCTAAGTCCGGGCACGCGCGGACGCGGTCGTCAGGGCGAACCGCTGTCGCCGGTGCGATACCCGATCGCCTCCGCCAGATGCCGGGGGGCGATCGTCGCCGACCCGGCGAGCGCCGCGATGGTGCGCGCCACCTTCAGGATCCGGTGATACGCGCGCGCCGAGAACGCGAGCCTTCGCATTGCCTGCGCCAGCATGGCTTCGCCGGCCGCATCCGGCCGACAGTGCTGGGCGATTTCCGGCGGTGACAGCCGCGCATTCGGCTTGCCCTGCCGTTCGCGCTGGATCGCGCGGGCCGCGACGACGCGGGCGCGCACGGTCGCGGAGCCTTCCCCGTCCATCGCGATACTCCCACTTCCTGTCGTGAGCGACCCGGGTGGTTCCATGCCTTTCTCTGGCGGAACGACCGCGCGCATCGCGAGCGCCTCGGCCGACAGCGACGGCACCTCGAGCGCCAGGTCGATACGGTCGAGCAGCGGTCCCGAAACGCGGGCGCGATAGCGCGCGATGCGGTCCGGCGTGCAGCGGCAGCGGCCGCGAACATCCCCCAGCCATCCGCACGGACAGGGATTCATCGCCGCGATGAGCTGGAACTGCGCCGGAAACGAACTCTGCCGTGCAGCGCGCGAGATATGGATGACGCCGGACTCGATGGGCTCGCGCAAGACTTCCAGCACGCGCCGGTCCCACTCGGGCAACTCGTCCAGGAACAGGACGCCGTGATGCGCGAGCGAAATCTCGCCCGGCCGCGGGTCGCTGCCGCCGCCTACCAGCGCCACGGCGCTGGCCGTGTGATGCGGTGCGCGAAACGGGCGTACGCCCCAATGCGCCGGCGAGAAGCGACCGGCGATCGACGCCACCGCCGCCACTTCCAGCGCCTCGTCTTCCGACAGTGGCGGCAGCAGGGAAGGCAACCGCTGCGCGAGCATCGACTTGCCGGTGCCGGGGGGCCCTGAGAACAGCAGCGAATGCGCGCCGGCGGCCGCCACCTCCAGCGCACGCTTGGCGTGCGGCTGGCCGCGCACGTCGGCCAAGTCGGCGCCACCGGCATCGGCGCCGGGCGCCGCCGCCGCCGCCGCCGTGACCGCGAGCAGGGTGCGCGCGGAGAGGTGCGCGCAGACGGCAAGCAGCGACGTCGCGCCGAAGACCGTCGCACCCTGCACCAGTGCGGCCTCCGCCGCCGAGGCCACCGGCAGCACGAACGCGCGTCCGTCGCGCCGCGCCGAGAGCGCCATCGCCAGCGCGCCGCGTACGGCCCGCAACTCCCCAGTGAGTGCCAACTCTCCGGCAAATTCATACTGTGCCAGGTCCTTGCCGGGGATCTGTCCGGTGGCCGCAAGAATGCCCAGCGCGATCGGCAGGTCGTAGCGGCCGGACTCCTTCGGGAGATCGGCCGGTGCCAGGTTCACGGTGACCTTGCGTGCGGGGAAGTCGTAATGAGCGTTCTGCACGGCGGCGCGAACACGATCGCGCGCCTCGCGCACCTCGGTGTCGGGCAACCCAACCAGGTGGACGCCGGGGAGACCACCTGCGATATGAACCTCGACGGTGACCTGCGGAGCGGCAACCCCGGCCAGGGCCCGGCTGTAAAGCACGGCCACCGCCATCACAGGCCCGCGGAATCGGTGCCGTCGTTCGAGCAGCCGGCGGGAAAGCGGCCTGGCGCGCAGCCTAGTGCGTGGGCGCCGGCGGTGGCACCCGTGCTTCGAGTTCCGCCACGCGCGCCTCGAGCCGTTCCAGCTTTTCCCGCGTCTTGAGGAGCACCGCGGCCTGCGTCTCGAACTCGGCACGCGTGACGAGATCGAGCCGCGACAGCGAGCCCTGCAGCATCGCCTTCACGTTCTTTTCGATGTCCTTGGCGGGGCTGGCCTCGACGGCCTTGCCGATGCGGGCCGCGAGTTCGTCCAGGGTCTTGCTGTTGAAATTGAGCATCGAGTCACCTCCGGTGGGCATCGCGATTCGCATGGATGCTGCCGTCGAATCCCACGCGATGAAGTCTAGCAAAGCGCGCGTCCGACGCCGCTAGATCGTTCGGCCGATGCCTGTGCATCCGGGCTGCCATGGGCTTCGAAGCGGTTGCCCCAGTACCGTGCGACCACCCGTCCGACTTGCACCTCTTCGGTGCTAGATCGCCTTCAATGCCCTTCAGTACTTAGCCAACATATTGAAATTATTCATTTTTGTGCAGTGGCACACGAAATGCTGACTGTCTGCGGCAAGCATCAACATTTTCACCCACCCCAAAGGACTCCGACATGAACCAGAAGCAACGCCTGCGCACCTCGATGGCGACCGCCGCGTTGGCCTCGCTTTTCGCGGGCGGCGCATGGGCCCAGGCTCCCGCCCCGGCGGCGGCGGCCCCGGCGCCCGAACCCGATTTCACGTTCACCGGCAACGTCGGCCTCTACAGCCAATACGTGTTCCGCGGCATTTCGCAGACCAACGAGAAGCCGGCGCTGCAGGGCGGCTTCGACCTGGGGCACAAGAGCGGCTTCTACGCTGGCACGTGGGCCTCGAACGTCTCGTGGCTGTCGGACGGCAATCCCGACGTTTCCGCCAGTGTCGAGTGGGACTTCTACGGCGGCTACAAGCTTGCCTTGCCCGCCGACTTCACCGCGGACTTCGGCGTCCTCTATTACTGGTACCCGGGCACCTACCCGTCCGGCTACGTGAAGCCCAACACCACCGAGCTCTACGTCGGGCTCGCCTGGAAGTGGCTCTCGGCCAAGTACAGCTACGCGATCAGCGACACGTTCGGCTTCGCGGAGTCAGAGGGTTCCGACTACTGGGAATTGAACGCGTCGTATGACGTCGTCGACAAGGTCAACGACGCCATCGGCAAGGTCACGCTCTTCGGTCACCTCGGCAAGCAGAAGTTCAAGAACAACGGCTTCTACGACTACGGCGACTGGAAGGTCGGCGTCTCGACGGAAGTCTACGGGTTGACAGTCGGCGTCTTCGGGACCGGCACCGACGCCGAAAGTGCGGCCTACACGAACCGCTTCGGCAAGGACACGTCCGACACCCAGTTCGTCGCCTACATCCAGAAGACATTCTGACGTTCCATTTGGCGCGGCGGTGTTGAACGCCGCCGCGCACTTGCGGGGAAACCATGAAACTCGTTACCGCCATCATCAAGCCGTTCAAGCTCGACGAGGTCCGCGAGGCCCTGTCGGCGATCGGCGTGCAAGGCATCACCGTCACGGAAGTGAAGGGCTTCGGCCGCCAGAAGGGGCACACCGAGCTCTACCGCGGCGCCGAGTACGTCGTCGACTTCCTGCCCAAGGTGAAGATCGAAGCCGCCGTCAAGGACGACATGCTCGATCGCGTCATCGAAGCGGTCGAAAAAGCCGCCAACACCGGGAAGATCGGTGACGGCAAGATTTTTGTCTTCGACCTGCTGCAGGTCGTGCGTATCCGCACCGGTGAAACCGGTTCGGACGCGCTGTAGAGAGAGGCAACGATGAAAAAATTTCTCGTACTTATCGCCATGCTCGGCGCATTCGGCCTGGCCGCGCCCGCCGTGGCGCAGGACAAGGCCGCGGCACCTGCCGCCGACGCGCCCGCGGCGACCGCAGCCGCTGCGGCACCGGCGGCGGCGACCGCAGCCGAGGCTCCAGCCGCGACCGCGGCGCCAGCACCCACGCCCAACAAGGGCGACGTCGCGTGGATGCTCGTCTGCACGGCACTCGTGCTGATGATGAGCGTGCCCGCGCTGGCGCTGTTCTACGGCGGGATGGTCCGCTCGAAAAACGTGCTGTCGGTGCTGATGCAGGTGTTCGTCGTCTTCTCGCTGATCACCGTACTGTGGTGCGTCTACGGCTACAGCATCGCGTTCACCGAGGGCAACGCGTACTTCGGCGGCTTCGACCGGCTGTTCCTCAAGGGCCTGTTCGACTCCGCCACCGGCACGTTCGCGATGGGCGCCACGTTCTCGAAGGCCACGCCGATTCCGGAAATGCTCTTCGTGGCGTTCCAGGCGACGTTCGCGGCGATCACCGTGTGCCTGGTCCTGGGCGCGTTCGCCGAGCGCGTGAAGTTCTCCGCCGTGCTGCTGTTCTCGGTGCTGTGGTTCACGTTCTCCTACCTGCCGATCGCGCACATGGTGTGGTTCTGGATGGGCCCGGATGCGTACACGGCAGCCGGCGTCGCCGACGCGAACAACGCCAGGGCCGGCCTGATCTGGCAGTGGGGCGCGCTCGACTTCGCGGGCGGCACCGTCGTGCACATCAACGCGGGTGTTGCCGGACTCGTCGGCGCCTACGTGATGGGCAAGCGCATCGGCTTCGGCAAGGAGTCGATGGCGCCGGCCAACCTGCCGATGACGATGATGGGCGCTTCACTGCTGTGGTTCGGCTGGTTCGGGTTCAACGCCGGCTCGGCGCTGGAAGCGAACAACTCCGCCGTGCTCGCGTTCATGAACACGTTCCTCGCGACCGCATGCGCGGTGCT
>JBDTNR010000114.1:0-8702 GCA_039933655.1 Betaproteobacteria bacterium
CGCGCTCGATGCCGCTCGCCGTGGCGGAACCCATCATCGCCATGCCTACCTCGCCCATCACCGTCCGCACGTCCGCGAAGTCGACGTTGACGAGGCCCGGATTGTTGATCACCTCCGCAATGCCGGAGACCGCGCCATGGAGCACGTCGTTGGCGGCGGCGTAGGCGGCCAGCAACGGGATGTCGTCGCCGAGGACGTCGATCAGCTTGTCGTTCGGGATGATGATCAGCGAATCGACCTTCTTCCCCAGCTCCTCGATGCCGCTCTGGGCGACCTTCTGCCGCTTGCCTTCAAACTTGAACGGACGCGTGACGACGGCGACCGTCAGGATGCCCAGGCTCTTCGCGATGTCGGCGATGACGGGTGCGGCGCCGGTGCCCGTGCCGCCGCCCATGCCGGCGGTGATGAACAGCATGTCGGCACCGGTGATCATCTCGGCGATGCGGTCGCGGTCTTCCATCGCCGCGTCGCGGCCGATCTCCGGCTTGGCGCCTGCGCCCAGGCCGCGCGTCAGTGTCGAACCGAGTTGCAGCTGCGTGCGCGCCGTCGAGCGTTTCAGGGCCTGCGCGTCGGTATTGGCGCAGATGAATTCCACGCCGGCCAGCCCGCGCTCGATCATGTGCTCGACTGCGTTACCGCCGCAGCCGCCGACACCGATGACTTTGATGATGGCGCCGTCGTCCTGGGCCTGGTCGATGATTTCAAACATGGTGTGCTCCTTTTTCCTGTCGAATCGAACTGAAATGAATTGCGTTGCCCTAGAGTCACTCTCGTTATTTTCGTCGTCGCTTTCGCCAGGAATCGTCGGGTCTCGGTGGGCACCTCAGCCGCGATTCGTGGGTATCCCTCACCCGGAAAAAATAGAAATTCACCGTTTCCGGACGTGTCAGAAATTTGCCTTGAACCATTGCTTCATCCTTTCGGCGGCGCCGCCGATGCCGGCGACCTGCGCGCGGGCGGCCTGCCCGCGCAGGAACTGCTCGCGGCCTTCGAGCAGCAGGCCCACCGCCGTCGCGTAGCGCGGGTTTCTGACGACGTCGGCGAGACCGCCCATGTAGACCGGCACGCCGATGCGCACCGGCATGTGGAACACTTCTTCGCCGAGTTCGGTCAGGCCCTGCAGCTGCGCCGAGCCGCCCGTCACCACGACGCCGGACGAGATCATTTCCTCGAAGCCGCTGCGGCGGACCTCCGACTGCACGAACTGGAAGAGCTCCTCGATCCGCGGCTCGATCACTTCGGCGAGCATCGGGCGCGACAGCTTGCGCGGTGCGCGTTCGCCCACTCCAGGCACCTCGATGATGTCGTTGGGGTCGGCCAGCTGGCGCAGCGCGCAACCGTAGCGGACCTTCAACTCCTCCGCTTCCTTGGTCGGCGTGCGCAGCGTCATCGCGATGTCGTTGGTGACCTGGTCGCCGGCGATGGGGATGACGGCGGTATGCCGGATCGAGCCGCCGGCGAAGACGGCGATGTCGGACGTGCCACCGCCGATGTCGATCAGGCACACGCCCAGCTCCTTCTCGTCCTCCGACAGCACGGACGTGGCGGAGGCAAGCGGCTGCAGGATGATGTCGCGTACCTCGAGCCCGCAGCGGCGGATGCACTTCGTGATGTTCTCGACCGCGGACACGGCGCCAGTGACGATGTGGACATCGACCTCGAGCCGCACGCCACTCATGCCGAGCGGTTCGCGGACGTCTTCCTGTCCGTCGATCGTGAAGCCCTGTGGCACGATGTGGAGGATCTGCTGGTCGTTGGGGATCGGGATCGCCTTCGCGGTGTCGACGACGCGGTCGATGTCGGCCTGCGTGACTTCCTTTTCCTTGATCGCGACCATGCCGTGCGACGAGTAGCAGCGGATGTGGCTGCCGGCGATTCCCGTGTAGACCTCCTTGATCTGGCAGTCGGCCATCAGCTCGGCCTCCTCCAGCACGCGCTGGATCGACGCCATCGTCGCCTCGATGTTGACGACCACGCCCTTCTTGAGCCCGCGCGACGGCTGCGTGCCCATGCCGATTACGTTGAGCTCGCCTTCGGGGCCGACCTCGGCAACGATCGCGACGATCTTCGACGTCCCGATGTCGAGGCCCACGATCAGATTCTTGCTGTCCTTCACCATGCACGCGTCCTTCGTTGCCGTTGATCCATCACGCCCCCGGCCTGGCGTTTTTTTCGCGGAAGGCCGGAATACGCGCTGCGAATCCGTTGCGATAGCGCAGGTCCACCGCTTCCACCTTCGTTCCGGCGCGCGTGAGGACGCCGAGCGTCTTGCCGTGGGCGGCGACAAAGCGCGCGAGGCGGGCTTCCGGCTCGTCGCGGCCCAGTTCCAGCGTCAGCGGACCTGCGGGGCTCACCGCCTTCAGCTGCCAGCCTCCGCGCGGCGACAGCCTGACCTGCTGCAGCGTGAACGCCAGCGGCCGCAGTTCCTCCGCCCATGCGCGATAGCGCGACGTGACTTCTGCCGCGCGCCCCTCGGGGCCTTCGAAGACCGGCAACTCGCCGCGCGGCTCGGCGACGAACACCTCGCCGCGCGTGTTCACGAGCGACGACTCGTTCCAGCGCGCGAGCGGCTGGTGTTCGTCGACCGTCACTTCGAGACGATGCGGCCATTGTCGGCGCAGCGCGACGCTGCGAATCCACGGCACGTCGGCCAGGACCGCGCGCGCACGCGCCAGGTCCATCGTGAAGAACGTGCCGGCAAGCTCCTCGCGGATCACCGCTTCGAGATGCGCGCCGTTGGCGCGCTCCAGCGGAGCGGTGAGCACCACTTCGCGAAAAGCGAAGGCAGGCAGCCGCACGACGAACGCGATCGCCACCCAGACGAGACACACGGCCGTGATGGCCGCCAGCGTGATGGCGAGCGCATTCATCTGCTTCGCGTCATCCCACATGGGCGCCTCGCAGGATTTCGACGCAGAGGTCGGCGTAGCTCATGCCCGCCTGCTTCGCGGCCATCGGCACCAGGCTGTGGCCGGTCATGCCCGGCGACGTGTTCACCTCCAGCAGCGAGAACGTGCCGTCCGCGCGCAGGATCAGATCGAGCCGTCCCCATCCGCTGCAGCCGACGATGTCGAATGCGCGCAGGCACATCGCGCGGATTTCCATCTCTTTGACTTCGGACAGGCCGGCCGGGCAGAAGTACTTCGTCTCGTCGGAAAAGTACTTGCTGTGGTAGTCGTAGTTGCCGTGCGGCGCCTCGATGCGGATCAGCGGCAGTGCGTGGCCGTTGACGATGGACGCCGTCAGCTCGGCCCCGGTGACGAATTCCTCCACCAGCACCAGCGGATCGTGCTGCGCGGCGGCGGCGTAGGCCACCGCGAGTTCGTCGTGATCGACCTTCGCCACCTTGGTGATGCCGATCGTCGATCCCTCGCGCGCCGGCTTGACGATCAGCGGCAGGCCGAGCTCGGCGACGACGCGCATCCAGTCCGTTGTCGCTTCGGCGACACGATACCTTGGCGTTGGCACGCCGCTCGCCAGCCACACGAGCTTCGTGCGCCACTTGTCCATCGCGAGCGCGGACGCCATCACGCCGCTGCCGGTGTACGGCATCTTCAGCGTCTCGAGCGCACCCTGTACGGTGCCGTCCTCGCCGAAACGTCCGTGCAGCGCGATGAACACGCGGTCGAACCCGTCGCGTTTCAATTCCCACAGGTCACGTTCCGCGGGATCGAACGGATGCGCGTCCACACCCTTCTCGCGCAGCGCGCCGAGCACGCCGTGGCCGGACATGAGCGACACCTCGCGCTCGGCCGACGGCCCGCCCAACAGCACGGCGACCTTGCCGAAGTCGTTCATCGCGACTCACCCATGATGCGCACTTCCGGTTCGAGATCGACGCCCGTTCGCGCGCGCACGGTCTCGCGCACGAAACCGATCAGCGCCTCGATGTCCGCCGCCTTTGCGCGGCCGCCGGGGTTGACGATGAAATTGGCGTGTTTTTCCGACACGCGCGCGTCGCCGATCGCGTGGCCCTTGAGGCCGCAGGACTCGATGAGCCGCGCGGCATGGTCCCCCTCCGGATTGCGGAACACGCTGCCGGCGTTGGGCAGCGCCAGCGGTTGCGTCGCGATGCGCTTGCAGAGAAGCTCCTTGATGCGCGCGCGGGACGTGGCGGCGACCCCTTCCGGGAAGCGGAACCACGCGGCGGTGAAAATTCCGTCGTGTACCCCCACGCTTGCGGCTGGCGCCGCTGCGCTGCCCCCCGCGGGGGCGGCCTGCGCGCCTTGGGACGGCCCGGCGGCGCGCAGGCGCACGCTGCGATAGCCGATGTCATAGTCGGCCGGCGTGCGGACGACAAAGCGCCCGTCGCGGGTGGCGACTTCGACGCGCACCACGTAGCGCCATGTCTCGCCGCCGTAGCATCCGGCGTTCATCGCCAGCGCACCGCCCACGGTGCCCGGAATGCCGGCCAAGAACTCCGCATCCGCGCAGTCGTGCATCGCCGCGAAGCGGGCGAGTTTCGGACTCGCGACCCCCGCGTCGGCGTAGATCAGGCCGTCGGCGACGGCCAGCGCCGCGCCCGGGTTGTGCATGACGATGACGGTGCCGCGAATGCCGCCGTCGCGGACCAGGGTGTTGCTGCCGAGGCCGAGCACGGTCAACGGTTCGGCGGCGGACAACTGGCGCAGGAATGTCGCGAGGTCGTCGCGATCGGCCGGCAGGTACAGCGTGTCCGCCGCGCCGCCCGCACGCCAGCTCGTATGCCTGGCGAGCGGCGCATTGCGCGCGAGCGTCCCGCGCAGGCCGGCGAAGTGCAGGGGCTCGGACATCATCATTGGGTCGGAACGCCAGCCGCCAGTTGCGCCGCCGTCGTGCCGATGGAGCCCGCGCCCATCGTCAGCACCACGTCGCCATCGCGCAGCACCGCGCGCAACGCCGCTGGCAGTTCGGCGACGTCCTCGACGAACACCGGTTCGACCTTGCCGGCAACGCGTACGGCGCGCGCCAGCGCGCGGCCGTCCGCGGCGACGATCGGCGCCTCGCCGGCGGGATAGACGTCCGCCAGCACCAGCACGTCGGTCGTCGACAGCACGCGGACGAAATCCTCGAACAAATCGCGCGTGCGCGTGTAGCGGTGCGGCTGGAACGCGAGCACCAGCCGCCGCCCCGGAAAGCTTGCACGCGCCGCTGCCAGAGTGGCCTCCATCTCCACCGGATGGTGGCCGTAGTCGTCGATCAGCGTGTACGCGCCGCCGACGGCGAGCGGCACGTCGCCGTGGCGCTGGAAGCGGCGCCCGACGCCGCGGAATTCCGCGAGCGCCTTCGCAATCGCCGCGTCGGATACGCCGGCTTCACGTCCGACGGCGATGGCGGCCAGCGCATTGCGCACGTTGTGCACGCCCGCAGCCGCCAGCTCAACCGGCAGGTCCGCCGCACCTTTGGCGCGCGCGACAAAGCGCATGCGGCCGCCGATGTTCGCGACGTCGGTGGCGCGGAGGTCCGCGTCGTCGGACAACCCGTAGCTGACGATGACCTTGGTGACGTCCGGCAGGATCGAGCGCACGTTGGCATCGTCGACGCAAACGACGGCGACGCCATAGAACGGCAGGCGCTGCAGGAAATCGACGAACGCGCGTTTCAGCTTGCCGAAATCATGCTCGTACGTCTCCATGTGGTCGGCGTCGATGTTGGTGATCACGGCCAGCACGGGCGACAGGTACAGGAACGATGCATCGGACTCGTCAGCTTCGGCCACCAGGAATTCACCCTTGCCCAGGCGCGCGTTGGCGTCGGCGGACAGGAGCCGGCCGCCGATGACGAACGTGGGATCGAGGCCGCCTTCGGCCAGCACCGAAGCGATGAGGCTCGTCGTCGTCGTCTTGCCGTGCGTGCCCGCCACCGCGATGCCCTGCTTCAACCGCATCAGTTCCGCCAGCATCAGCGCGCGCGGCACCACCGGAATGCCGCGTTCGCGCGCCGCGACGACTTCCGGATTGTCGGCGGCGACGGCGGTCGAGACGACGACGGCATTGGCGCCCGCCACATTCGCCGCCGTATGGCCGACCATGATCGTCGCGCCGAGCCGCGCGAGGCGGCGCGTCGCGGCGGTGTCGGCCAGGTCCGAGCCGGACACGCCATAGCCTTGCGTGACGAGCACTTCGGCGATGCCGCTCATGCCCGCGCCACCGATGCCGACGAAATGCACGTGCTTGACCTTGTGCTTCATCGCCGCGACCCGAGTTCGACGCAGACGTCGGCCACGCGCGTCGCGGCGTCGCGCTTGCCCTTGGCGTAGGCGGCGGATGCCATCGCCAGCGCGCGTTCGCGATCGAGGCCGCGCAACAATCCGGCAAGTCGCGGGGCGGTGAGCGCGTCCTGCGCTTCCTTCATCGCGGCGCCGGCGTCCACCAGGAACTGCGCATTGGCGCTTTGCTCGTTGGCGATGGCACCGGGCAGCGGCACGACGATCGCGCCCAGTCCCCCTGCCGCGAGTTCGGCGACCGTCAACGCGCCGCCGCGGCAGATGACGAAGTCCGCCCAAGCGTAGCGCGCGGCCATGTCGTCGATGAATGCCACGCACTCGGCGGGCACACCCTGGCGCGCATAGGCGTCGCGCAATGCCGCGATGTGCTTCTCGCCCGACTGGTGGACGATCAGGGGGCGCTGTCCGACGGTGATCGTGGCGATCGCCGCGGGCACCAGTTCGTTCAACGCCTGCGCACCCAGGCTGCCGCCGACGACGAGCAACCGCAGCGGACCGGTGCGGCCGGCGAACCGAACGGCTGGCGGCGGCAGCGCGCAGATCGCATCGCGCAGCGGGTTGCCCACCCATTCGACGATCTTCGCGTGGCGACCGGCGAGCGCCTGCGGAAAGCCCAGCAGGATCCGATCGGCGCCATAGGCGAGCACGCGCGTGGCGAGGCCAGCGACGGCGTTGGAATCGTGCAGGACGAGCGGCCGTCCGGCCGCCGTGCCCATGAGCCCGCCCGGAAACGACGCGAAGCCGCCGAAGCCCAGCACGACGTCGGGCAGCCGCCGGCGGATGATCTTCCGCGCCGCGAGACAGGCCGCGAGCAGCGCGTACGGCCCGAGCAGCAGCGTGCGCAATCCCTTGCCGCGCACGCCGCGAAACGACAGGCCTTCGAACTCGACACCGTGCTGCGGCACGAGCTTCGCCTCGATCCCTTCGCGGGTGCCGAGCCAGAACACCGAGGCGCCGCGCGCGGCGAGGCTGGTCGCAACCGCAAGGCCGGGGAACACATGGCCGCCGGTGCCGCCGGTGGTGATCATCACCGTCATGGTCATGCGGCCCCGCCCCCGACCGCCGGTGCGCGCCGGGTCATACGGTGAACCCCCGCAGCAGCCGGCGATTCTCGAAATCGATCCGCAGCAGGATCGCGATCGCGATGCAGTTGGCGACGATGCCGCTGCCGCCGAACGACAGGAGTGGCAGCGTCAGTCCTTTCGTCGGCAGCACGCCCATGTTGACGCCGATGTTGATGAACGACTGCACGCCGATCCAGACGCCGATACCCTGGGCGACCAGCGCCGCGAACGGCCGCTCGAGCCGCGCCGCCTGCCGGCCGATCGCGTACGTGCGATGCAGCAGCCACATGAACAGCGCGATGACGACCACGACGCCCGCGAAGCCCAGTTCCTCGGCGATCACCGCCAGCAGGAAGTCGGTATGCGCCTCCGGCAGGAACAGGAGCTTTTCCACGCTGGCGCCCAGGCCGACGCCGAACCATTCGCCGCGTCCGAACGCGATCAGCGAGTGCGACAACTGGTAGCCCTTGCCGAGCGGATCGGACCACGGGTCGAGGAACGCGGTCAGACGCTGCAGCCGGTACGGCGCGGCGACCAGAATGCCGGCCAGCGCGACCGGCAGCAGCAGCGCGAGACCCAGGAAGAGGCGCCAGTCGAGTCCGCCCAGGAACAGGATGCCGAAGGCGATCGCGACGATGACGACGAACGCGCCGAAGTCCGGCTCCATCAGCAGCAAGCCGCTGATGATGACCATGACGGCGAACAGCGGCAGGAAACCGCGGACCAGCGTCTGCCGCAGCGGCTGCTCGGCATGCAGGAACGCGGCGCGCCGTACCGCGTAGCTCGCGGCGTAAAGCACGACGGTGAGCTTCATGAATTCCGACGGCTGCACGTTGATCACCGCGAGCGGCAGCCAGCGGCGCGAGCCGTTGACCGCGCGGCCGATGCCGGGCACCAGCACGAGCACGAGCAGCACGGCGCCGGCGATGAACAGCCACGGCGCCAGTTTCTGCCAGGCGCTCATCGGCAACTGCAACGCAACGCCGGCGGCGAGCAGGCCGACGACGACGAACATCGCGTGCCGCGCGAGGAAATACCATGGGCGATACCCGGTGTGCGCGGACGCCTCGGCCATCGCGATCGACGACGAGTACACCATGACGAGGCCAATGGCGAGCAGCAGCAGCGCGGTCCACGCGAGCGACGCGTCGTAGGCGGCCATCGTCCGCGCATCGCGGCCGGCCAGCGGCGTGCCGCGGAGCAGTCCGCGACCGGCGGCCGCGGTGCCGGGCTTGCGCGACGCCACCTCCGGTGCAAGGCTGGTGGCCCTGCCCATGGCGCCCGTCGAAGCGAGTTCCCTACGCATGAAGCTCGGACTCCTTCAGGCGCGCATGGACGAGCTCGGCAAATCGATTGCCCCGCTCCACGTAGCTCGCGAACTGGTCGAGGCTCGCGCATGCCGGCGACAACAGCACCGCATCGCCCGGTTCGGC
>JBDTNR010000115.1:0-8689 GCA_039933655.1 Betaproteobacteria bacterium
TACCTGCCGCAGGACTCGCACATCGGCATCTCGCAGCGCATCGGCGACGAGGCCGAGCGGGAGACGCTGCGCGAGCGGCTGCAGCACCTGCTGCCGGAAGGCCTGGCCGGCGGCTTCATCATCCGCACGATGGCCGAAACCGCCTCCGAGCGCGAGATGCAGGCCGACATCGAGTACCTGACCAAGCTGTGGAGCGACCTGACGCTGCGCTCGCGCGAGGCGCCGCCCGCGTCGCTTTTGTACCAGGACCTGAATCTCGCGCAACGGGTGCTGCGGGACATGTCGACCGACGAGACGGCGCGCATCCTAGTGGACTCGCGCGAGACGTTCCTCAAGATGCAGGACTTCGCGCGCCAGTACACGCCGGCGCTGTCCGACCGCATCAACCACTACGTCGGCGACCGCCCCCTCTACGACCTGCATGGCGTCGAGGACGAGATCGAGAAGGCGCTCGGACGGCGCGTCGACCTCAAGTCCGGTGGCTACCTCATCATCGACCAGACCGAGGCGATGACGACGATCGACGTCAACACCGGCGGCTTCGTCGGCGGCCGCAGCTTCGACGACACGATCTTCAAGACCAACCTCGAGGCCGCGCAGGTGATCGCCCGCCAGCTGCGGATGCGCAACCTGGGCGGCATCATCATCATCGACTTCATCGACATGGAGAACGGCGACCACCGCAACGCGGTGCTGGCCGAGCTCAACAAGGCGCTGGAGAAGGACCGCACGCGACTGACGGTGAACGGCTTCACGCAGCTGGGCTTGGTCGAGATGACGCGCAAGCGCACGCGCGAATCGCTGGCGCACGTGCTGTGCGAGACATGCCCGACCTGCCAGGGCCGCGGCGAGTACAAGACCGCGCAGACGATCTGCTACGAGATCCTGCGCGAGATCGTCCGCGAGGCCAAGCAGTTCAACGCGCGCGAGTTCCGCATCCTGGCCTCGCAGTCGGTGATCGACATGTTCCTGGACGAGGAATCGCAAAGCCTCGCACAGCTGGGCGATTTCATCGCCAAGCCCATCTCGCTGCAGGTCGAGACGCTCTACACCCAGGAGCAGTACGACATCGTATTGATTTGACGGAAAGAAAACACGAGAAATCGTTCCCGCGCTTTCTTTTCGGCGCGCAACTGCCACGAAGCGCGCCGTTCGGCGGCGTGCGTGTGCGAAGTGTCTGCCCCTGCGGACGTTTCCGAGGCGCGCGTTGCCAGTTTCCGCCTCCGCTTCGGCCATGCGTACGGGTGGGCCGAGCCGTGCGCAGCGAACCGATCAGCCGTGCGTGCGGCGAGAGTCGTCCGGCGCCTGTGCCCTTTCGTGCATGCCGTAATCGCGGAGCACTTCCGCGACGCGCAGCCGGTAGTCGGCGAAGATCGCCGTGCGTCCCTGGTCCTGCATCTGCCGGTGCGCGTCGAGGTTGCGCCATTGCCGCACGGCCTCCTCGTCGCGCCAGAACGACAGCGACAGGATACGGCCGGGCTGCGTCAGGCTCTCGAAGCGCTCGATCGACAGGAAGCCGTCGATGCCGGCGAGCAGCGGGCGCAGCGCGGCCGCCGCCTCGAGATACGACCCCATCCGGTCCGGATGCGGCTCTACTTCGAAGATCACCGCGATCACGCCGGCGCTCCCGCGGCGACTGCCGCCTGCACCGGCCCGTCGAGCCGCTCGAGGAACGTCCTCTGCTCGCGCAGGATGAGACGGCGGCCCTGCGCGAACTCCAAGTTCGCGCGCGCTTCCGCATCGGTTTTGAGGCGCGTCCGATAATCCTCGTACGCGGCCAGGCTGTCGCACGCGATCAATCCCCACGCGACGTCGTTGGTGCCTTCGTGCGGCAGGAAGTAACCGACGAGGTCGCCGCCGCAGCGCGGGATGATGCGGCGCCAGGCTTCGGCATAGGCGCGGAACGCGTCGCGCTGGAAAGGATCGATCTCGTAGCGGATGAAGCACGTGATGGCCATGGCGCTCTCGACGTTCTGTGGGAAAGCCGCATCCTAACCGCTTGCGCCGCGAGAATGGTTCGCCTACGATCGAACCATGAAGGACGGCCCCAACATCGTCGGCATCGCTGCGCTGATCGGCGATCGCGCGCGCGCGGACGTCCTGACGGCGCTGATGGCGGGCGCGGCGCTGACGGCCACCGAGCTCGCGGCGGAAGCGGGCGTCACCAAGCAGACGGTCAGCGCGCATCTGGCGAAGCTGCTCGACGCGCGGCTCGTCGCCGTCGAGCAGCAGGGGCGTCATCGCTATTTCCGGCTGGCCGATCGCGACGTCGCGCAGCTGCTCGAAAGCCTGATGGGCGTCGCGTATCGCGCGGGCGCCGTCCGCGTGCGGGCGAGCCCGCGCGAGCCGGCACTGCGGCACGCGCGCGTCTGCTACGACCATCTGGCCGGCGACCTGGGCGTCCTCGTGTTCGACAGCATGGACGGGCGGCGCCTGCTCAGCTCGACGGGCCAGGGCCTCGCGCTCACGGCTACAGGGGAACGCTTCTGCCGCGACCTCGGCATCGACATCGCGGCCATGACCCGGCAACGGCGGCCGCTCTGCCGCGCATGCCTGGACTGGAGTGCACGCCGACATCATCTGGCCGGCGCGCTCGGAGCCTGCCTCTTGCGCCGGTTCGTGGAGCTCGACTGGGCGCGCCGGGTGCCGGCGTCGCGCGTCGTGCGTTTCTCGGCGCCGGGCGAGGCGGCGCTGCGCTCGCGTTTCAGGTTGCGGGAGGCGTAGCGCGATGTTCTGGCGATTGTGGGCGCGCACCAAGGGATTGTTCGCCCGGATGTTCCGTCGCGAGGCCCGGCCAGGCCGCTTCGAATCCGGTTCGGCGTCGTCCTGGCATGGGCTGGTCGGCACGGCGCCAACGGTGTGGCCGAGCCGCAACTATCTTGTCTACATTCCCAGCGGCCATTCGCTGTGGAGTCGCGCGCCGCTGCTCGTGTTGTGCCACGGCTGCAGGCAGTCGCCGGAGGAAATCGCGCAGGGCACGCGGATCGTGGAGTTCGCCGACCGCACCGGTTGTGTCGTGCTGTTGCCGCGGCAGAAGGACACGGCCAACCCCTGGCGCTGCTGGAACTGGTTCGAGCGCCGGACCATGCGCGGGCTTGGCGAGTCCGCTATCGTGGCGGCGCAGATCCGCCACGTGCGCCGCCGCTACCGCCTCGACCACAAGCGCGTGCTGGTCGCCGGCATGTCCGCCGGCGGCGCGCTGGCGGCGAATATCGGCGTGCGCTTTCCACAACTGGTGGGCGCCGTGGTCGTGCATTCGGGGCTCGCGTGCGGCGCGGCATCGTCGGCGCTCACCGCGATCACGGTGATGCAGCGCGGACCCGACCAGGACGTCGAAGGCATCGCCGCCGCGGCGCGCGTTACAAGCGGCAACGCCTCGCTGCGCATTCCGCTGCTGGCGCTGCACGGGGACGCCGACAACGTCGTGGCGCCCCGCAATGCCATTGCGCTCGTGCGGCAATACCTGCGCCTGAACGACCATCCGGCGCTGGTGTCCACGGGCGATCCCTCCGCCCTGCCCGCCGCCGATACCGAGCAGCGAACGATGTTGCCCGGCGGCCGCGCGCAGACCGTCCGCGAATGGCGGCGCGACGGTCGCCTGATCGCGCGTCACGTCGCCATCACGGGCCTCGGCCATGCGTGGAGCGGCGGCGACGCGACGCTGCCGTACAACGAAGCGGCGCCACCCGACGCGACGGCGCTGGTCGGCGATTTCTTCGCCGACGCGTTCGCCACGAAATGACGCTCCACGATGTGCGCAACGCCGAAGTCCTGCACGATGCAGCTTCCGTCGGCCATGTGGCCATCCTCGACTGACCATGCGGACCGCGTCGGCCATTCCGGCGAACTTTGATCGGACTCCACCGGATGCATTATCCTGACGGGCACGAGGAGGAGCGACGATGCCCGTTTCCGGCATGAACCATTTCACAGTCCTGACCGACGACGTGCCGCGCACCGTCGACTTTTACGCGCTCACGATGGGCCTCGCCGACGGCCCGCGGCCCGCCCTGGGCTTTCCCGGCGCCTGGCTCTACGCGAACGACGTGGCCGTGCTGCACGTGGTGGGCGGCAAGTCGCGCGCGCAACTGCGCTCCGGCGTGATCGACCACATGGCGTTCAGCGCGGAAGGCTTGGCCGACACGCTCGCCACGCTTGTGGCGCAGGGCATTGAGCACACCTGCCGCCGCCAGAACGATTCTGGCGTCTGGCAGGTGTTCTTCTTCGATCCCAACGGAGCGCGCGTGGAACTGGATTTTTCTCCCGACGAAGTGCATCCGCGCGCATGACGCGTCCGGCACCCGCGGCATCGGCTGGGCGCGCCACCGCATGAACCCGCTCGTCGTCGAACCCGATCACCTGGTCGTTGCAGCGCTGACACTGGCGCAGGGCTGCGATTGGATCGAGCAGCAACTCGGTCGCCGGCCCCAGCCGGGCGGCCAGCACGTGGCGATGGGCACGCACAACGCCGTGCTGTCGCTCGGGCCCCGCTTCTATCTCGAAGTCATCGCCGTCGATCCTGCCGGCATCAGGCCGCCGCGGCCGCGCTGGTTCGACTTGGACGAGCCGCGGATGAAAGCCGCGCTCGCCGAAGGTCCGCAGTTCATCCACTGGGTGGTCCGCACGGCCAATATCGCCGACGCCGCGGCGCGCATGCCGGAACTGGGCCCGGCGACGCCGATGACGCGTGGCGACCTCGCGTGGCGCATCACGATTCCCGACGACGGTCACCGCCCCGGACGCGGTCTCGTGCCGACGCTGATCCAGTGGCCGTCCGGCGAGCATCCGACGGCCCGCATGCCCGATTCCGGCCTCCGGCTCGCGGCGATGGCGGGCGAGCATCCGGAACCTGCCGTCGTGCGCGCAGAACTCGCAACCCTCGGCTTGTCCGAAACGCTGAAGGTCAGCTACGCCAAGTCACCGCGGCTGGCGGCGATGATCCGTACGCCGCGCGGCGTGGCGACACTTTGATCCGGCAACGGCGGATCGGGGCGATCCGCGCCGCCGCGTCGCCGACGTCCAACCGCTAACCCAGCGCTCCCCGCGCGGCCACCGGCCATACGCATTCGACGCGTTCGCCGCGCATGCCGACGATCCAGTCGTAGAGATTGACGGTGGGATCGCAGTGGCCGGGGATCAGCCAGACGCGATCGCCGAGCGCCGGCGTCGCGAGGGCCGGATCGACGGCGAGCACGCCGTGCTCGTCCGACGCACCCGCGTACTCCAGTCCACGCGCCACATGCACGAGCGGCGGGCCCGAGTCGAATGCGACCGACTTCAATCCCGCATCGATGATCGCGCGTTCCGGCGCGGGCGTGCTCATCACGGTCGCCAGCACATAGAGGCTGTGCTCGAACGCATGCTCGTCGCGCGCCAGCGCGTTGCGACCGTAGTCGGCGTCCATGAAGATGTACGAGCCCGGCTGCAATTCCGTATAGACGTGACTGTCGCGTTCGAGCTGCCACGTCCCCGTGCCCGCGCCGGTGACCACCGGACACGGCACGCCGGCCGCCTCGATGAGCGCCTTGGTTTCGGCCGCCAGCGCGCTCGCCGCTTCGATCGCCGCACGCCGCAGCGCGGGCGAGCGCAGGTGCTGCGCGGCGCCGTGATACGCATGCACGCCGCGGAAGTGCAGCCCCGGCGCGCCGGCGATCGCCAGCGCCAGCGGCACCGCCGCGGCGCCGGGCGCCACGCCGCAACGATGCGCGCCGACGTCGATCTCGACATAGGCGTGCAGCGTGCCGCCCGCCATCACCGCCGCGGCCGACAGATCCGGAATCACCTGCGCGTTGTCGACGAGCACGCCGACCGTCGCCGACTGTGCGAGCCCCGCGAGGCGCGCGATCTTCGCGGGGGTGACCACCTCGTTGGTGACGAGCACGTTGGCGATGCCCGCGGCGACGAACACCGCCGCCTCGTCGACCTTCTGGCAGCAGATGCCCACCGCGCCGCGCGCGACCTGCGCCTTCGCGATGTCCGGGCATTTATGCGACTTGGCGTGCGGCCGCAACGCGAGCCCGGAACCGCGCACGGCGTTGGCCATCAGATCGAGGTTGTGCTCGAACGCGTCGAGGTCGACGACCAGCGCGGGCGTCTCGACGGCGGCGAGCATATCGCCCAAGCGGGCGGGCACGCGCTGCATCAGCAGGCCCGGCAGCCTTTCCACGGCAGGTGGCCGACGAGCGCCGCCCTCGCGGTGAACATGTGGACATGGGCGACGGGGAAGACGATACGCGACATAGAGGACTTCGCGGGGCGGAAAGGCGACCCCGGCATTGTAGGCGAGGCGCGCGGCAAGCGCGACGCCGCTTCGCGCCGCGCCGACGCGATCGATGCGAATTCGCGGGCGCGCCGTCGCTACTTCGGCGCGGCCGCTTCCAGCGCGGCGAGCTGGCCGTACACGACGCGGCCGATCGCCAGCAGCTGCGCGCGGTCGAGGTTGCCGGACAGCGCGTACGTGCAGTTTTCCTCGATCCAGTAGTAGACGCCGACGCCGTCTTCGACGGCATAGCGGAACGCCGTCTCGTGGCCGGGTACCACGGGCTTGCGCACCTGCAGCGTCAGCCGCTGCTTGTCGGAATTTTCGTAGACGAAGAGCGCCGTCGGCAGCTCATTGCCGGCGACCAGGCGTCCGCCGACGAGTCCGAACCCCAGCGCGTTGAGATCGGGCGCGCGCACCGGAAATCCCAGCCGCTTGGACAGCCAGTTGACGAGGCGCCTCTCCTCGGCGGCCCAGATCTCGACCGGACGATTGGCGTCGCCGGCATAGAGCGCATGTACCAGTGCGGCCTGCCGCGTGAACGTCGTCGGCATGCCGTCGCGATGCAAATCGAAGTCGCGGCCGAACCAGCCCAGGCCCACGCCGACGCCGAGCGACGCGGCGGCGGCGATCGCGGCGGGCAACCAGCGATGAACGCGGGCGCGTGTCCGCGTCGGGACGGGGCCTGTCGACGCGGCGATCAGGCGTTCCGGCAACGCTTCGGCAAGCCACGGATCGAAGGCGTCGCGCAGCGCGGCGTTCTGCTGGCGCAGATCGGCAACACGGGTGGCGAGCGCCGGATCACGGGCGAGCGCCTCTTCCATCGCCGGCGCGCGCGACGCTGCGAGTTGTCCGTCCGCGTAGGCGTTGACGTCGGCGTCGGTGATGGGCAAGAGGTTCATGGGCACTGCGCTTTCACTTCACGACCTTGAGCGACGACGTTCCCGGCACGGGGTCGGCAAACGCCGCCCGCAACTTCTCGCGGGCACGCGACAACCGCGACATCACGGTGCCGACGGGAATCGCGAGCACCGTGGCGATCTCCTCGTATCGCAATTCCTCGACGACGGCGAGCAGCAGCACTTCGCGCTGGTCGACCGGCAGCCGTCCCACGTGCTCCATCAGTTCCAGCAACTCGACGCGCGTGTACTGCATGGGCCGCACCGGAATCTGCCATGCCTCGTAGCCTTCGCCTTCGGCATCGAGCGACACATGGTTCTTCTCGTGCCGCGCCAGCGCGCGCTGGTTGACGAACACGTTATGCATGATGGTGAACAGCCATGCCCGCAGATCGCTTCCCGCCGCCCACAGGCGGCGCTTCTCCCACGCGCGGGCGAGCGCATCCTGCACGAGATCGTCGGCGCGATTCGTATCGCCGGTCAGCACCCGCGCGTAGCGGCGCATCCGCGGGATGGCCGCCAGCAGGTCGGGCTGCGGCAGCGGCGGATCGGGGGTGGGCGGAGTCGAGCGGTCCATCGGTGGCGGGGCCTTCATGCGGTCACGAATGTTCTATAACCGCCGGCCCCGCCCGCGGGACGGGTCAGTCCTTGGCCGTATGCCACACGTTGTTGACGTTGTCGCCGGTCTTGTCGCCCGGCTTCGTGTCCTTCGCCCACGTGTACATCGGCTTGCCCTTGTACGCCCACTGCTTGGCGCCGTCGTCGCGCGTGATGACCGTCCAGTCGCCGGACGCCTTCGCGTCGGCCGCGGCCATCAGCGGCGGCCAGTTGGTGGCGCAGGGACCATTGCAGGCGCTCTTGCCGCCGGCGTCGCGGTCGAACGTATAGAGCGTCATGCCCTTGGCGTCGGTCAGCGTGCCGTCGGCGGCCTTCTTGGCCGGCATCATCTGGGCGGAAACGTTGAGGGCGACGGCCATGAATCCGGCGGCCAGCAATGCAAACGATTTACGAATCATCGGACGAGTCTCCTGAAGGGTCATATGGGCAGCATGGGGCTGCGGCACCGGTGCCAACAGCCGACCTTCGAGATTATTCCCTGCCGCCGCCGCTGTCGAGCGGCCGTTCGTCACCTGATGAGCACCAGCGTGGCGAGGCCCAGGAAGATGAAGAATCCGCCGGAATCGGTGACGGCGGTGATCAGCACCGACGATCCCACTGCCGGATCGCGGCCGAATCGCATCATCGTCATCGGAATCAGCACGCCCATCGACGCGGCGAGCATGAGGTTCAGCGTCATCGCGAGGATCATCACGAGCCCGAGCAGTGCGTCCTTGTAGAGCAGCATCGCGACGATTCCCATCACGCCGCCCCACACGAGGCCGTTGATGAGGGCGACGATGATCTCCTTGCGGATCAGGTTGCGCGCGTGCTCGCGCGTGACTTGTCCAAGCGCGACGGCGCGCACGATCATCGTGATCGTCTGGTTGCCCGAGTTGCCGCCGATGCCGGCGACGATCGGCATCAGCGCCGC
>JBDTNR010000116.1:0-8675 GCA_039933655.1 Betaproteobacteria bacterium
TGTCGGCGTTGAACGCCTCGCCGCCGTTGGACCAGATCCACATCAGCAGCACGCGCGTCGTGGTGTCGGTCTTGCCGCCGAGCACCGCGGTGGCCCAGGTGTCGTTGCCGGTCAGCTTCTTCGACCACGCGAGGTATTCGTCCCACGTCTTCGGCGGCTTGGAAGGATCGAGCCCCGCCTTCGTCACGAGGTCGCGGTTGTAGATTTCCGCGTAGGTGCCGCCCCAGATGGGCAGGCCGTAGAGCTGGCCCTTCCACTTGGACGCGCTCAGCATGTCGTTGCTCCACGCGCGGCGGAAATCGGCGGGCTCGGCCGCGAAATACTTGTCGAGTGGCAGCAGGTAGCCGTTGTACGCGGCGGTCGTCAGGTCGACCGACACAATGCACGGCGCCTTCTTCGCCTGCGCTGCGGCGACGAACTTGGTCCAGTGGTCCTTGCGCGCGACCAGCACCGGTTCGATCTTCACGCCGGGATTGGCGGCCTCGAATTCCGCGATGGTCGCCTTCCATACCGGCTCGTACTGCGACTCGGTGAGATTGGCCGTCTGCCACTGCAGCACGATCGGCTGCTGCGCGGCGGCGGAACCCAGTGCGAAGCAGGCGGCGATCGCCGCGGACAGTCTGGTGATGGTGCGCATGGGAATCCTCCTTAGCGGTAGAGCGAACCCGGCCGTTCGGTGCGCGGCTGCGGGCGAAACGCCATGTCCTGCAGCGCGTCCAGGTTGGGCTCCACGCCCAGCCCCGGACCCTCCGGCAGCAGGAAATATCCATGTTCGAAGCGGATGGGCACGGTGGACGCGCGGTCACGGAATTCGCGCTGCGGCTCCATCTGCTCCAGGATGAAGAAATTCGGGATCGCGGCCGCGAGGTGCATCGCCGCAGCCGTGCAGATCGGACCGCCGGGATTGTGCGGCGCGACCGGGATCGAATACATGTCGGCGAGCGCGGCGATCTTGCGAATCTCGGTGAACCCGCCCGCGTGCATCAGGTCCGGCTGGATGATCCGGCAACCGCCATTCTCGAGCAACTCGCGGTATTCATGGCGCGACAGCAGGCGCTCGCCGGTAGCGATCGGCGTGCGCAGGTCGCGCTGCAGTTGTGCCATCGCCTTCGTGTTCTCGAATGGAATGGGTTCCTCGAACCAGCCGGGCCGCATGGGCCGCAGCGCGTCGTCGAGCATGATCGCCGTGCGCGGCGACAGGAATTCGCTACATTCGATGAAAATCTCGCCGTCCGGCCCCAAGCCCTCGCGCGCGGCTTCCATCAGCGCGGCGGCACGGCGAATCTCGCCGGACTCGTTGGCCAACAGCCCTTCGTGCGAGAACGGCCGGCACTTGAATGCGGTGAAGCCGCGCCGCGCCGCCTCACGCGCGCCAGCGAACGCATCTTCCGGCGTCTTCGCGCCGCCGAGCCAGTGGCTCGCATAACCGCGCAAAGACGTGCGGAACGCGCCGCCCAGCAGCCGCGCGACCGGGACGCCGAGGCGCTTGCCCTCGAGGTCCCACAACGCGATGTCGAGCGCGGAAAGCGCCGTCTGGAACACTGCGCCGCCGCGCCAGCGCCACGCGTGATACAGCCGGTGCCAGTGACGCTCGGGCCCGGCGGGGTCGTGGCCGACGAGGTGCGGCGCGTATTCGCGGATCGCCGTCTCGACCGATTCGATCGCCCCGTGCAGCGACGCCTCGCCCCAGCCAACAAGCCCTTCGTCGGTGCTGATGCGGACGAATAGCCAGTTGCACCAGTCGACCCAGTACTTGAATGTGTCGATGCGGGTGATCTTCATGGGGGCGGGCGGGGGCGCGCTTCCAAGCCGATAATGAAACGTTTCAAAAATGCTAAGATACGCGCCTTGCGATGCCGGCGCAAGGTGGTGGATTGGGGTCAGAGCTGTATTCATCGGCCAACGGCTCAGGGAATGCACATCGTCCGAGCGAGCCGATCATTGCAGCTCTGACCTCACGAGAATGAACAGCAAGCCGACGATCCTCGACGTGGCGCGCCGTGCAGGCGTGTCCGTGGGCACGGTGTCCAATGCGCTCAACGACCGCGGCAACGTGAGCGCGGCTCGTCGCGAGAACGTCGCGCGCGCGATGGCCGATCTGGGCTATGTCCCCAATCGCGTCGCGCAGACGCTGCGCGGCGGCGAATCGCATGTCATCGGCCTGTGCACGCCGGTGACGTCGAGCGCCTACTTCGCCGCGCTGCTCGAGATGTTCGAGGACCTGGCGGCGCGGCAGGGCTATGAGATCATGCAGGTGTTGAGCCACGGCGAGCCAGCGCTCGAGCTGCGCCGCGTGCAGGCGCTGGTCGGCCGCAACGTCGATGGCCTGATCCTCATCCCGACGCACGATTCGCAGGCGACCCTCGATCTGCTTGCCGAACGCGGCATGCCCACCGTGGTCGTCGACCGCGTCGCACGCGACCCGCGCTTCGATTACGTGGCGATCGACGATCGCCGCGCGATGCGCGAAGCCACGCAGCATTTGATCGGACTTGGTCACCGGCGGCTCTTGTACCTCGTCCGCGACACGCGGCTGTCGACGACGCAGCGGCGCATCGAAGGCTACCGCGACGCGGTGCGCGCAGCACGGCCGACGGTGACGGGTGCGGTGATCCAGCGCGATTCCGACGAGGCCGCGCTCGCGCGGCAGGTTGCGGATGCGATCGCCGTGCCGCGCGCGCCCACGGCGCTCATCGCCAGCAACAGCGCGCTGGCGTTGTCGCTGGTGCGCATCCTGCAGCAGCTGCGCGTAAGCTGGCCCGACGACGTGGCGCTGCTCGCCTTCGACGAGCCGGTCTGGGCGCCGATCGTCACGCCGCCGCTGGCCGTGGTCCGCCATCCGACGCGGCAGATCGCGACGGAGGCGTGGAACCGGTTGCTGCTACGGTTGCGCACGCCGGACTTGCGGCCGAAGCGGATCACGTTGCAGGCGCATCTCGTGCCTGCCGCATCGCTCGGTCCGCCCCGCAGCACTCACCGTGCGCGATGACGCTGCCATTCCTGCGGACGGAATTGCATGCCGACGCCGAACAGCATGATGTCGCCGAGCTCCGCCATCGGCGTCGCCAGGCTCGCGCCGGCGACGAAACCCGGCGTTCGCGGACCGACCAGAATGCCGGCCGGCAGGTGCCGACCGGTGTCGACGGGCGGAGCCTCTGGGTGATCCAGCCGAAGTTCAGCGCGGCGGACAGGCCGCCGGCGCGCGTGGAAATGAGCGAAATTTCGTGCATCCGCTCCCTTGGGCGTCGTGGCCATCCGCGCGAACGCGGGCGCGAGCGGCGCCAGGGCCGTGGAAATGGCTCCCGCCGGCGCGTGTTCCGCCCGACGGCAACGCGCGCCGGTTGCCTTCCGGTCACCCGCATTGATTGGTAAAATGGCCAGACCAGTGCCGGGCGTTCGCGCCCGGCATCTTTTTCGATCGCTGCTAAAACTTGACCGCCGCCGCGTACGACCGCTCCCTGCTCGCCCGCGCGCTGCGCGTCGCGGCGACGCTGCTGCTGGTGGTCCTCCCGGCGCTGCACGCCGCGGACGGTATCGCGCAGGCCGGCGCCACCTCGGTGCCAGGGCTGCGGCTGCCGCGCGACGTGGTGCCGCTGGCCTACGACGCCCGCTTGCGCGTCGATCCGAACGACGATGCCTTCAGCGGGGTGATCGACATCACTGTCCGCGTGCTCGAGCCGACCGACATCGTCTGGCTGAACGCCAAGAAGCTGACCATCCTCGACGCGCAGGGAGCGATCCTCGCGACGCCGGAGGAGGTGCTGCCGGCGACGGTGCTGCCCGGCAGCGACGACGTGATCGGCCTGCAGTTCGCCCGGGTGCTGGCGGCCGGCGAGGTGCGGCTGTCGCTGCGCTATACGGGTTCGATCCAGCGCACCAGCGGGGTCGGCCTGTTCCGGCAGCAGGAAGCCAGCCGCTGGTATGCCGTCACGCAGTTCGAGCCGCTCGACGCGCGGCGCGTCTTTCCGTCGTTCGACGAACCCGACCGCAAGGCGACGTGGAAGCTGACGCTTACCGTGCCTGCCGCAATGCGCGCGTTCGCCAACATGCCCGTCGAAGCGGAACGGGCCGCGGAGAAGGGTTGGCGCGAGGTGAGTTTCCAGCGCTCGCCGCCGTTGCCGTCCTATCTCGTGGCGTTCGCCGTCGGCGAGTTCGATGTCCGCGACGGCGGTCGCGCGGGCGTCAACAACACGCCGATCTCGATCATCACGCCGAAGGGCCGCGCCGCCGAGGCGGCTTATGCCGCCACGCATACGGGCACCATCCTCGCGGCGACGGAGCGCTATTTCGGCCGTCCGTATCCGTTTCCGAAGCTCGACCTGCTGGCCTACCCGCTGGCGACGTTCGGCGGCGCGATGGAGAACGCAGGCCTCATCACGTACACGGCGCGCAACCTGCTCGCGCGGCCGGAGGAAATGTCCCCGCGGTTCGAGCAGCGGTTCGTGGGGATCACCGCGCACGAGATCGCCCACATGTGGTTCGGCGACTACGTGACGATGGCGTGGTGGAACGACCTGTGGCTGAACGAGTCGTTCGCGTCGTGGATGGCGAGCACGATCACGAACGAGCTGCGTCCCGACTGGTCGCGCGACGGCTGGCGCTCGCGCCAGCGCAGCGTCGCGATGGAGATCGACCGCCTGGTGACGGCGCGCAGCATCCGGCAGCCGGTGACCGAGTACGGCGAAGTGCGCGCGGCGTTCGACGGCATCACCTACGCGAAGGGCGAGACGATCCTGACGATGTTCGAGCAGTGGCTCGGCGCGGATAAATTCCGCGAAGGCGTCCGCCGGTACATCGGCAAGCACGCATGGGGCAACGCGACCGCCGAGGATTTCTTCGCGGCGCTGGCCGCGGACGACGATGCGCTGGTGCCGGCGCTGCGCGGCTTCGTCGAGCGCGCGGGCGTACCGCTGCTCGACGTGGCGCTCGACTGTTCGGGACCGCCGGTGCTGAAGCTCGCGCAACAGCGGTTCCTGCCGGTGGGCACACCGCCGCAAAAGGGCGAGAAGTGGGCGTTTCCGGCGTGCTTCGAGTTTGGCGATGCGAAGCGCGGCCGGCAGGTGTGCGCGCTGGTGAACGAAGCAACGCAGGTGGTGCGGCTGCCCGCGGGCGCATGCCCGCAATGGGTCGTCGCCAACCGCGGCGGCCTGGGCTATTACCTGCCGCGCCTGACGCCCGCGCTTTATGCGGCGCTGCCGCAGGCGGAGCCCGTGCTGGCACCCGCCGACTACGCGGGACTTCTGGGCGATCTCGCGATGCTGTCGGGCAACGGGGCGCTCGCCTTCGAGATCGTGCTGCCGATCGCCGCGCGGCAGGCGGTGAATGCTGATGCGCAGGCAGCGCGGCGCGCCTACGAGCTGGCCGGCAGCGTGCCGACGGCGATGGTCGACGCGGCGAACGGTCCGCGGTATGCCGCCTGGCTCCGCAATCACTTCGGCGATCGTGCCCGCGCGCTGGGCTGGCTCGCGCGCAAGGGCGAGTCGCCCGACGTGCTGCGACTGCGCGACACGGCCGTGGCGCTGGTGGCCGATCGCGGTCAGGACACGGCGCTCGCGCGCAAGGCGCAGCAGCTCGCACAGCGCTGGCTGACGCATCGCAGCGCGATTCCGCGGGAATCGCTGCAGCTCGTGCTGGTTGGCGCGGCGCGCAGCGGTGGCAAGGACGCGCCACGGCTGTTCGACGCGCTGCTGCTGCTGGTGAAGAGCAGCAAGGATGCGAACGAGCGCCGCGACGTGTACGCCGCGCTGGTCGCGTTTCGCGACCCGGCGCTGCTGACCAGGGCGCTGGCCATCATCCTGGAACCGCAGTTCCATGCGCGCGAAGCCGGCAACCTGCTGGAGGATGCGTTCGCGGATCCGGCGACGCGGCCGACGGCGCTCGCGTGGTTTGCCGCGAACGCGCCCGCCATCGCCTTGGCGACCCCCCCCGAAATGCAGGCCGCATTTCCAGTTTGGGCGAGTGATATCTGCACGGGCGCCGAGCGAGCGCAGTTCGTGGCCGCGTTCGAGGCGCTCCCGACGCAGCGCGAAGGCGGCGCGCGCACGTATCGCGAATCGCTCGAGAAGATCGACGGGTGCCTGGCGCTTCGCCGTGCACGCCAGGCGCCGTTCAATGCCTATCTGGGGGCGCTCAAGTGACGCGCCCGCACCTGCACATTCCCCCTTCGGCGGTGCTGATGATCGCGGGCGCAGTTGCCTGCTTCTCGGTGTCCGACTCCATCATCAAGGCACTGGCGTCGCGGCATCCGGTGCCGCTGCTGGTGTGGGCGCGCTGGAGTTTTCAGGTGCTGGCGATGCTGATCTGGCTGGCGCCGATCATGGGCACGCGCATGGTGCACACCCGGCAGCTGCCGATGCAGCTGGCCCGCGGCGTGCTGCTGATCGGCTCGTCGCTGTGCTTCATGACGGCGCTGAAGTACATGCCGCTGGCCGACGCTACGGCGCTCAACTACATGACGCCGACGCTGGTGATCGTGATCGCGATCGTGTTCCTGCGCGAGCGGCTGACACTGCCGCGAGTTGCGTTCGTCGTCGCGGGCGTGGCCGGCATGCTGATGATCGTGCAGCCCGGCGCGGAGATTTTCCGCGGCGCGTCGCTGCTTGCGCTCGCGTCGGCGGCCTGCTACTCGGTCTACCAGATCACGACGCGGATGCTGGCCGGCGAGGACCCGCGCGTGACGCTGTTCTATCCGGCGCTGGTCGGCGCCGGCCTGATGACGGTGGTCTGGCCATGGTTCGGCTCGCGCATCGACGTGTCGTATACCGATGTCGCGCTGATGGCGGCGATCGGCGTGCTCGGCACCATCGGTCACTTCCTGTTCATCCTCGCGTTCCAGCGCGCGCCCGCGTCCGCGCTGACGCCGTTCACCTACATCCATCTCGTGTTCGCGACGCTGATCGGCTGGGTCGCTTTCGGCGATCTCCCGGGAGCGCTGACGTTCGCCGGCATGGCGCTCATCGCCGGCAGCGGATTGCTGTTGACCTGGCACGAACGCCGGCGCGCTCTCATCGCGGCGCCGGAGCCGACCGCCGTCGACTAAAGTTCACCTGTAACCCCAACACTTCACCGGAGGATACAAATGGGCAAGGCACGCATCGGATTCGTCGGCATCGGCCTCATGGGCCACGGCATCGCCAAGAACCTCGTCACCAAGGGTCATCCGCTGACGGTACGCGTCAACCGCAACCGCAAGCCGCTCGAGGACCTGCTGGCGGCGGGCGCGAAGGAGGTGGCGACCAATGCGGACGTCGCCCGCGACGCCGACATCGTGTTCCTCTGCGTCACCGGCGCTCCGCAGGTCGAGGAGATCATCAACGGCAAGGACGGCATCGCGTCCGTCGCGCGGCGCGGGCTCATCGTCGTCGACACGTCGACGAGCGAGCCCGCCATCACGGCTAAAATGCGCGAGGAACTGGCGACGAAGGGCGTGCGCTTCGTCGACGCGCCGCTCGCGCGCACGCCGGTCGAGGCCGAGCTCGGCAAGCTCAACATCATGGTCGGCGCCGACGATGCGACGTTCGAGGAGTTGAAGCCCGTGCTGGGCGCATTCTGCGAGAACATCATCCACGCGGGTCCGGCCGGCCACGGCATCATCCTGAAGCTCATCAATAATTTCATCGCGCAGGCGATCGCCACCGCGACGGCAGAAGCGCTGGCGGCGGCAGCGAAATCGGGGCTGTCGATCAGGAAGCTGCACGAGGTTGTCTCGGCGGGCGCCGTCAACTCCGGCATCTTCCAGATGATGGTCGGCAAGATGCTCGAGAACAACGGCGACCTGACCGGGCTCAAGTTCACGCTCGTCAATGCGATGAAGGACCTGCGCTACTACACGCATTTCGCCGAATCGCTGCCCGTGTCGGCGATCGTCGGCGAGGCGGTGCACCAGAGCCTGGTCAACGCGAACCTCATGGGCTTCGGCGACAAGTACGTCGCGTCGCTGATCGAGGCGCAGGAAAAGCTGAACAACGTGAAGATCGTGCCGCGGGCATGAAGCGGGATTCGCGCGGGCTGGAGTGATGCGTCCTCACCCCGGCCCTCTGCCGCGGGCGGGAGAGGGCGCAGGCTGGCGGAGCGCAGCCGGTGGAGGGGGCGCGGTGGATGCGAAGGCGCGTCGGCAAGCCGCAGACGGTAGAGTCGCGCGCCCACGCCCCGCGCCGAGGCGGGGAGGGTTGGGGTTAAGGGGCAAGCACGACTTCGTAACAGGAGGATCACGTGAAACTGCTCGTCCTCGGCGGCACCCGGTTCCTGGGCCGCCACGTTGTCGACGCTGCGCTTGCCCGCCGCGACGCTGTCACGGTCTTCACGCGCGGCAAGCAGCCCAACCATTGGGGCGACGCCGTCACGGCGCTGACCGGCAACCGCGACCCGGCGATCGCGCCGGGACTGTCGGCGCTGGCGGACGGCCACTGGGATGCGGTGATCGACAGCTCCGGCTATGTGCCGCGGATCGTGCGCGCGTCGGCGCAACTGCTGGCGCCGCGCGTGGCGCGCTATCTTTTCGTATCGTCGATCTCGGTGTTCACCGACGCCAGCACGCCCGGTCTCGACGAACATTCCCCGGTCGGCGAGCTGCCCGACCCGGCGACCGAGGAGATCGGCAAGCACTACGGGCCGCTGAAGGCCGCGTGCGAGACGCTGGTGACGGAAATCTACGGGGCGCGCGCGCTGAACGTACG
>JBDTNR010000117.1:0-8662 GCA_039933655.1 Betaproteobacteria bacterium
GCCGCCACCACCGCGACAACTGCCCGGCGGAACCGGGCGCGGTCCGGATCGGCGCCAGCACGGTGACCGCCGGCGACGCGGCCGCCTGGGCCACTCCGATCGCGCCATCGGCTGGGCACGCCCCACCCATGGGCCAGGAGTCTGCCCGATACGCCGTGTGCCCCGGGGCCCCGCGGTCCTTAGGCCCCGCGGCACCCGTCGCATGCCGCACATTCATCCTGCGCCGCGGACGGCGCCGCACGACGAGCCTCTACTTCACCGGATTCGGACAGTAGGGCGCCGCATTGGCCGCCGCAGCGTTGTGCGGATAGTTGACCCCGCGCAGGAGATTGCTCGCGACCGCCAGGTTCTTCGCGACCTGGCCCTGGCTGATGCCCGGCGGGTTGGTGCCGGTGGGCACGACGTAGGCGAGACGGTCGGTGCCCTGCGGATAGACCTGCGTATAGCCGGCGATGCCATCGTCCTTTCCGGTGCCGTCGTAGGGTTTGCAATCCGTGGGACCGATGGGCTGGTAGGCCGTGGAGTTCACCGTGACGGTATAGAGGACGCAGCCCTCGGCCGGGCAGGAGTAGAAGGTTTCGCGTACCGGGTCGGCGACCTGTGGGCAGGGCTCCGGACTGTTGTTGCCGCAGCTGCCGAGCGGCGACGGACCGAGCGCATTGGGGCGGTCCTGGTTGACCTGAAGGAACAGCATGCCCCGGGCGGCGTCGTAGTAATAGTGCGTGGCATCGACTTCGGCAATCGTCGCGACCTGTGAAAGCTGCACGATCGGAACATCCGCGGGCCCACGACCGCTCGTGTTCTTGCCCGGGCTCGGACAGCCCGCAATCGACTGGGCCGGATTCGGAATGTTCGTCTTGAAGAGATTGCCGTTACCCTTGTCGGTGAATGTCTGGTTGTCGAGGTTATGGCACTGGAGGAGGTCGTTCCAGAACTGGGTGAGCGTTGGCGCGTTGTTGTTCGGTCCGCCGTACGACTTGTATCCGCGCTGAACCGTGAAGTTGGGGGTACAGCTCGCCGGATTGGTGGCGCAGGTGTCGGCGGGGGGAATCGTTCCACTCTGGGTCCGCAGGCAGACGCCGACGCGAATGTTGAACGGATTCGTCGTCAGGCCCTTCGCGAGGTCCTCGTTGTTGGCGTCGGTCAATCCCAGCGAGAAGAACTTGGGGAAACCCTTGGGGGCCTTGTGCAACGTGTACCCCCAACCGTCGGCGACCTTGGGCTCGTACACGCCATTGCCGTTGCGACCGCTCAACGTCATCGACTGGTGGACCCCATAGTCGATGAAGTCCTTGACGAACGTGATCGTATCGCCGTTGGTGCACCTTGGATTGTCCGCGGCGAGGCCCGTGAGATTCGGGAAGTCCTCGCAGGTGAGCACGGAGGCTTCGAGGGTCGCATAGTCGAACGGGCTGATGAGCGATGTGGCGCGGTTTTCCGCGAACAGGTCCTGTCCGCCCGTGGCGAGGCACTCGTCTACCGTGCTCGGGTTGTTCGGGTACTTGGTCGACGCTAAGTCTTCGGACCCCAGGAAGGCGAGATTGTTGAGCGAGACCGGAAATTTGTGGGTCCGCTTGCGTTGGTCCGCTCCCACCACCTGGTAGCCGGTCAACGTCCCGTCCTTGTCGAGAATGACGGTGTTCTTGTCGCCGTCCTGGAAATCTCCGAGGTTGACCTCTTTTGTGTAGACCTGGTGGCGAAGGTCGGTATTCTCGAAGGTCAGGTCATCGGTGTATTGCGTCGGAGGCACGCTCTGCAGGTTGGTCTGTATCCAGCCGAACGCGGCATCCCCTTCGTAGACGAAATTCCTGGTGTTGTCGAAGGGCAGCTTGTTCCGGGTCGAGTAATCCGCGAGGTAGGCCTTGTCGCGGTCGTACAGCACCGGCCGCACGTCCTTGTTGAAATTGACGAAGCGATCGCTGACGATGCGCGCGGGCCCGTCGTAGAACATGTAGCCCTGGAAGTTGTTCTTGGGGGTCGGATAGCCTTGGCCGGAGAACGTGCCGGGGGTCTCGCACAGGCAGCCGTGCCCGTTGTCGGACGGGCAGGGTCCGAAACGTTCCGGGTTGTTGGTGCTCATGCCGGCGAGGACGGAATGGCTCAGCATCGACCACACGCCCGGCGCACTGCCTTCGGTGCCCCCGCTCGAGACCAGCGAGACCCCCTCGTAGTTGGTCGCCAGCCGCGCGCCGACCACGTGGTTCCAGTTGGGACGGACCCAGACGCCCTTGAAGCGATTGCGTGAGGCCGTGGCCGCCTCGAAGACCGCGATCAGATCCTGATGCGATGCGTTCTGGGGCGCCAGGTTTTGCGAAATGAGGCCGTTGTCCGCCGCGGTGTCGAGTCCGTTGTAGCAGGCGTGGACGTGGTTGTTCTGGAACGCTCCCAGCGGCTGGTTCAGGTTGTTGTTGTTCGGCAGGTACCAGATGCCGCGCCCGACGCCCTGGCAGCCGCCGATGGAATTGCCGGTGAGCACTGTCGTGGGATTGGTCAGCCAGAACCCCGAGGCGGGCTCGAAATAGATCGACGTCTCGGGGTTGCACGTGGCGCCCACACCGCCGCCATTCCGGTCAAAGCACTGTCCACGCACGAGATTGGTCTGCGTCGTGTAATCGGGAATGTTGTACCCGTCGTACGCGATCGGCGGCGAACCGCCGGGGTAGAGCGTCGGGTTCGCCAGGTAGTCGCCATTCCAGAAGTACGGATCCAGCGCCGCGGTGGCAGGTGGCGCCTGGTTGGCATTCGGCGTGCACGCATTCGTCGCCGCGACGTAGGTGCTGTTCAGGTACTGCGGAAAGTAGTTCTGCATCGCCCCCAGGCCGAGGTTGTTGCGGAACGTGTTGTTGGCCTCGGTACCATCCTCGAGAGCGAAGATGTGTCCCACGATGCGCGCGCATACGTTGTTCGAGATGGTGATGCCGCTGCTCGCGTGCAGGACGATACACTTGTTGTAGCTGTGATGGATGCTGTTGGCGTTGACGAGCGGCAGGTTCGCCGGCGTCCCCACCATGTGGAAATGGATCGGGTAGCTGCCGAGCTGATCCTTGCCGAACTTCTCCAGTTCGACGCCCTGGATTTCCACCCGGTTGAACCCGTTCATCACGTGGATCTCGCCGCCCCAGTGCAGGCTCGCGCCCGTGGGGTCCGGCGTCGGGATCGCGGCGGTGAGCTTGATGTTGCGGCTGATGAGGCCGACTTCCGCGCGCTCGTCGATCCCGTAGTTCTTGTCCGCGCCGTCGGTATAGCTGGCGGCCCCGGTGCTGGGCGCCGGTCCGCCGAAGTGGTAGTTGACGAGCGGTCCGGAGGTGAGGGCGATCTGCGTTCCCGTCGTTCGGGTCTCGGCGCCGATCTTCACGAACTCCGAGTTGTAGCTCGCGAAGTCGGTGGTCCCGATGACGATCCAGTCGTTGGCGCGCCAATCATCGAACACATCGTCGGCCACGAGGATCTGGGTCGCCGACGTCGACGGCTTGATGATGCCTTTGCCCGCCCCGTAGGTCGCCACGGGGCCCGCGGGCTGGCTCAAGCGAGTCCAGCTCACGCCGCCCGGACCCGCGCCCTTCTTGCCGTACATCATCAGCGTGCCGCCGCTGTTGACGTAGATTCCCTTCGTGTGACATGCCTTGTCGTGAGGGGCGGCATTGTGCGCACAGTTCGAAGGCTTGGCGCCCAGGAACGTGATCGTCACATGGTTGCTGCCCTGGATCGGGCAGGACGCCGTGCCGATCTGCAGCGTGCCGAAGACATCGATGCCCGCAGTATCGAGCGCGGTGTTTCCATCGCTTATGACCAGTTGCGCGCCGTTCTGGATGGTGATGGTATCGAGCGCGTTGGCCCCCGTGAGCTGCGTTCCGGAAAGGACTGCGTTGGGACAGGCCGCCGTGCCCACCGTCGCCTTGCGGCTGGCGTCGAGGCATTGCGCGAGGGGCGTGAAATTTGCGGGTGGCGCACAGGTGGGCGGCGGAGGAGGCGGATCGCGAAGGGTTACGGGCGTTCTGGCGCTTTCGGCGGCTCCCGCGAAGACGAGACCCATGACCGCAATGCTCGAGCCGGCGATCGCCATCGCGATCCGGGCGGGACGCAAACTTCTCGTCCATGCGCCGTTCGGCGAGATTGAGGCGGGGGATGTCCGAAACACTTCCATGCGTACGTCTCCTGAGAAATCAATGCGTGCCGTGAACCCGACCCATCACCTGCGGGATCCATGGAAACCGTACCGATGCGGAAAGACCCGCGTCCTGGACGTTCGGTGAAGCGGTGTGCGATCCCGGTGAACGAGTCGGAGTATTTGCGGTTTCATGGGGAGGGTCAAGCGGAGCGCCGGGCTGAATGCCGATAGCCTCGAGCCTCGATCCAGCTTGCGGAGATGCAGCATTCGCCGACACGCCAGGCACAGGGTCGGCAAGGGACGCTCCCCACGACGCGACCGGCTCGAGTTGTTCGGGGATCGCGGGTGTCTGGATAGAATGTCGCGATGAACTCTGCTCAACCGAACTGCCTGCGCCGTCACGCGACCGGTCTCGACGAACCGTGACCCATCACAACCGCAACGCCTGCGAAGTCGTCTGGCACGCGGCGGACGTGATCGGCGAATGCCCTGTCTGGGATTCGGATGCACAGGAGCTCTGGTGGACGGACATCGAGGGGCGCGTGCTTCACCGCCTGCATCCGGGATCGGGCATGCATCGCTCGGTGCTGACCGACGGCCGCGTAGGCAGCTTCGCGCTGGCGGACCACGACCGGCTCGTGCTCGCCGTCGAGCATGCGTTCGCATGGATGGCGCGCGGAGGGGGGCCGGTCCATGAGATCGCCGTGCCCGAAGCAGGCCTCGCGCATCACCGGTTCAACGACGGCGGTTGTGATCCGTCCGGGCGCTTTCTTGCGGGATCGATGAACCTCGAACGGTCACGTCCAAGCGCGTCGTTGTGGCGACTCGGCGCCGACCTGCGGCCGGTGGTGATAGCGGCCGGCGTCACCACAGCCAACGGCCTTGCGTTCAGCCCGGATGGCACGCGGATGTGGTGGGCCGATTCGCCGGCCCAGCGCATCTTCACCTTCGACTACGACCGCGAGCGCGGGGTGGCGAGCCACCAGCGGGTCTGGCTCGACGAGGGCCATGGCCCCGGACGACCCGACGGCGCCGCGATCGACGTCGACGGCTGTTACTGGAGCGCGCGCTGGCGCGGTGGCTGCGTCGTGCGGTTCACGCCAGACGGGCATACGGATCGCATCTTCGAGCTGCCAGTGCAGCAGGTATCGGCGTGCGCGTTCGGCGGTGCGCAGCTCGACACGCTCTTCGTGACGAGCGCCCGCAATCGTCTGTCCAGTGTGGAGCTGGAGGCGCAACCGCTGGCCGGCGCAGTGTTCGCCATTCGCAGTGGCACGCAGGGGACGCCGCCGCGGCAATTTTCAGGTTTGCTGCCGCCGCTGCCTCGCTGATCGCGGGGCCGCGCAAGCCCGCCCGCCGCGAGGCGCGGTCACGGCGTGTCGGCGAGCAGCGCGCGGCGAAGGCGGATCACCGATGGCAACGCGAGGACCTCGCGCCGCGTCATGAGCGCGAGTCGGTTGCGCCCGAGCGCGAGACTGGCGCCCTTGAGCGTGACGATCATCCCCCGTCGCGCGTAAGCGTCCGCCGCCGCATCCGGCGTCACAGTGAGGAGCCGCGTGCGCGTGATGAGATGCAGCGTCGAATGAAGGGACGCGCATTCGATCGTCACCGGGGGCAGGACGCTTGCGCCGAGAAAAAGGCGGCGAAACGCAGCATGGGTGCGCGATCCGGAAGGCGGAACGATCCAGGGCCAGTCCGCGAGTTCCTGCACGGTCACGGAACGCCGCCGCGCGAGCGGATGCGTCCGGCCTGCCACGACGTGCATGGCACCGTAGCCCAGCGGCGCGACATCGAGCTGTCCTGCCGGCAGCCGCTCGGCGATCGCTTCGTCCATCCAGCCGATGACGCAGTCGAGCTGGCCTGCGCAGAGCGCCGTGACGAGGTCCTGCGTGCGCCCCTCCCGGATCTGCAAGTGTCCGGTTGCACCGTGTTTCTCCATACGCGCGAGCGCGGTGGGAAGCAGGTCCACGCCGGCTACCTGCACGCAGCCCAGGCGAACGATCGGCTCGGCGGCCGGTGCCTGCGCGGCTTCCATGGCGCGCTCGACCGACGCCAACGCGATCGCGATTCGCTCCAGGGCATGCTGCCCGGCGACCGTGATGCGGGCGCCGCGCGGCCCGCGTTCGACCAGGCGGGAGGCGAAGACCGTCTCGAGCTCATGCAGCAGCAGCGTTACCGCGGGCTGGCTTAGGCCCAAGGCCCGGGCGGCGCCACCCAGGGAGCCGTGGCGGTCCACGAGCTGCAGGAGGCGCAAATGCCGCAACCGCAAGCGGTCGATGCGATAGACCGCGGCCGGCATGGGCGCGGCGATGGGCGCAGCGGTACGCCGCTTGCGTTGAGCTGGTTGGCCGGCCATATGAAAATCTAATGAGTTGATAATTATTACATCATTGAAACGTAAATGCGGTCGCAGGACAATCGATTCCGTCGCCGCGCACTGAGGCGGCGTCACCGACGATCGAGGCCCCGACCCGCGATGCTGCTCAGATCAGGCATGCCCGGAACCACGCAGGCGGCTTCGTGCCTGCACATTCGAGGCGTCGAAGCCATCGGACTCGAAGAGCGGTTTGCGAAACCGGTGGATACGCCGATGTCGGCAATCCAGTCCGTCGTCGCGCTGCTCGTGGTCGTGCTGGACGACGACGGCATCGAAGGCTGGGGCGAGATCTGGTGCAACTTCCCCCGGTTCGGGATCCATCATCGCGCACGGATGCTGCAGGAGGTGTTCGCACCGGCGCTCGTCGGATGCACGTTCGAATCGCCGGAGGACGCGTGGACGAAGCTGACGGCAATGAGCAACGTCCTGCGTCTCCAATCGGGCGAGACGGGGCCCGTCGCGGCCGTCATCGCCGGCATCGACATTGCGCTGCACGATCTCGCCGCCAAGCGGGCGGGGTTGCCATTGTGGCAAATGCTGGGTGGGACGACGGGGAGGGTACCCGTCTATGCAAGTCTCGGACGTGCCGAGGACATTCGGCCCGGTATCGTGCGTGCCTGGGATCGCGGGTTTCGCGCCTTCAAGGTCCGTTCGGCCGGGGGCATTGCGAACCACGTCGCCGTCGTGCGTCCGGTTCGCGAGCTTATCGGCCCCTCGTGCGAGCTCATGCTGGACGTGAACGCGTCATGGAATCCAGACGACGCGCTGGCGACGATCCACCAGCTCGCGCCCGAGCGCCTGGCGTGGCTCGAAGAACCGATTCCCGTGGATGCGTCTCCTGCGATCTGGAGCGCGCTCGCAACTGCCGCGCCGATGCCCCTTGCCGGAGGCGAGAACATGGTGACCGCGCAGATGTTCGAAAGTGCGCTCGCCGGTGAGGCGCTCGCGGTGCTACAGCCTGATATCACGAAGTGGGGTGGATTCTCGGGGGGACTCCCGCTCGCACGCCGCATCTGCGCGGCGAGCCGCCGCTTCTGCCCTCACATGTTCACGGCAGCCCCGGGGGTGCTTGCGTCGGCGCACCTGCTTGCCGCCGTGGACAGTCCGGATGGTGTGCTCGAGTACGGCGTGACGACCAATCCGCTGCGAGACGCGCTGCTGGAGGGTGGCCCGGAGGAGGGCGTCTTCACACTGCCCGACGCGCCTGGGCTCGGCTTTGCCATTGACCGAACACGCCTGAAGCGATTTCGCATTGCAGTCTGACGGCGGATGCGCGGCGACGATCGCGGGCGCTGCCGAGGGAGAAATCATGATTGTGAACACCGACATCGCGAGTCGCCTCGCCACCTTTCCGACCGCGGTGATCTCCGACGCGCTTGACGAGTTGCAGATCATGGGAGCGCTTTCCGGCATCCGCGCGCAGCGGACCGGCATCGGCCGCGTCTGCGGGGCCGCACTTCCCGTCCGGTTCGTGCGCAAGGCCAACGATCCGGACGCGTATCGATTCGGCGGCGGCGTGGGCAAGCCGCTGGAAGTGGTCCTCAAGACCATGAGGCCCGGCGACATGGTCGTCATGGACCTCGACGGCGCCACGACGGCGTCCGCCTGGGGCGGGCTCGCGTCGCGCCTCGCGCAACGCCGCGGCGTGCGCGGCACCATCCTGTGGGGAACGTGCCGCGATCTAGAAGAGATCCGCGCGGTCGGTTACCCGGTGTGGGCGGTTGGCGTGTGTCCGCGACGCAGCCGCAACGAGTTCGCGTTTGGCTCCATCAACGTGCCGATCACGATCAACGGCGTAACCGTGGCGACGGGCGACTGGGTGCTCGCCGACGAAAGCGGAGCCGTCTGCGTGCCCAGGGCGCGCATCGAGGAGGTCCTCCAGCTCGCGGTCCGCATCGAGGACCAGGAACGCGCGCTCGAGCAGCAGGTCCGTGACGACGCCGTGTCGTCGTGGGATCAGGTGTGAAGCCGATGGTCGCCGCGCCCGCGGCGGTATCGAGCTTCCGCGACCTGTATTCGCTCACGGGACGAACGGCGCTGGTCACCGGCGCCTCGCAGGGCATTGGTGCCGCCATCGCCAGCATTCTCGGCGACATGGGTGCGCAGATCGCCGTCAACCACCTGGACGACGGGGAGAACGCGCGCGGCGTGGTGGAGCGTCTGCGTGCGCTCGGACG